>CAMEXG010000183.1 GCA_945947045.1 uncultured Spirochaetales bacterium
ATAAAGGACAGGAAGAAAGAATCTCCCTGTCCAAACTATGTGCATATAAAAGTCTTTTAATTCTGAATCTTTGTTCCCTGATCTCCATATACAGCGTCATAGAGATGTTCAGGATCTGTAACAATTCCCATATTTCCTGTGGAATCTACGAAATCAACCAAGGCCTGGATTTTTGGAAGCATAGAGCCTGGTGCAAAGTGACCTTCCTTGATATATTCCCTTGCCTCTTCTGTAGTTATAGAATCGAGCTTCTTCTCATCGCTCTTTCCATAGTTAAGGCATACCTTGGGAACAGCTGTGGATATGACGAACATATCTGCATTAAGATCCTTTGCAAGCATAGCAGCAGCCAAATCCTTATCTATGACAGCCTCCTTACCCTTGAGATATCCATTTTCATCCTTGACAACAGGAATACCGCCGCCACCAGCGGCAATGACGATGATGCCATTGTCCAAAAGGCACTTGATAGTCTCAAGCTCGATAATTGAAACAGGCTTAGGAGATGCAACAACTCTTCTCCAACCTCTTCCTGCATCCTCAACTACACTCCAACCGTCTTTTTCCTTTCTTTCCATAGCATCAGCTTCAGACATAAAGGATCCGATAGGCTTTGTAGGTTTCTGGAATGAAGGATCGTCAGCCTTGACTTCAACTTGAGTGACTACGGTGGCAATATTCTTCTTCAAGCCATCCGCCACCATCTGGTTATCAAGGGCCATCTGTAGTTGATAACCAATGGCACCCTGTGTATCCGCCACACATGAATCCAAAGGGACAGTATGGAGCTGTTTCTGAGCAAGCTCAGCCCTTCTCAAAATATATCCTACCTGCGGTCCGTTTCCATGAGCAATTACAACTCTGTTTCCTGCCTTCACAAGACGTGCTATATGCTTTGCAGTTTTATTGGCGGCATCATACTGACTCTGTACTGTTACGTGTTTGGAATCCTCAATGAGAGAGTTTCCACCAATGGCTATTACAATAAGTTTACTATCCATTTTTGATTTCCTCACGCTTAGAGGTTAACACGTCTGCAACAAAATGCAACAACTTTCTTTCTTGTTTTGCTTTTTTCACTATTACAGGAAGCCATATTCCCCGCTATAGATTTAAAATAAGAAAAGGAAGACAATATGTAGATGGTGTTTTTTCCATTCCATCTTCTTTCTAGTATGGATTTTTACTATTATATTCAATGATAGGAAATGTAGAATGAACGAAAATAGCAATAAAAAAGAAATAAACGTTACATCTGCTCCGGTGTTGGCTTTGACAGAAAGACCTCTTTTCCCTGAAACCTTCACCACGCTGATGATTGCAAGACCAGAAGATACACAGGCCATCAATTATGCCATTGAAAAGAACGGCGGTATCTTTGTTGCCGTCTTGAAGGATGATAAGGACGGAAGCCTAAAGAAAGTGGGTACACTTGCCAAAGTATCGAAATTCATTAAGCTTCCAAATAACTGCATACATGTATTTGTCTCCACTCTCAAAAGAGTCTCCATAGACTCTTTGGTAATGGAACCTGAGCCTGTATTGGCGAATGTCTCCGATCTGGTGGACAAGAATGTCTCTGAAAAAATACTTACGCCATACGTAAGAATTCTCAAAGATTTGGTCACTTCACTCTCCAAGACTCAAGTATTCTCTTTCGCTACCGAAGTAAATATTTCAAACTTCAATGATGCAGACGCAATCTGTTGGTATGCTGCATCATCACTTGTAAGTGCTCCCAAAGAGTTCTTGGAAGAGATACTGGAATCCACAGACCCCAAAAAGAGAGTAAACGACCTTACTTCCTATATCGCTGGAGAAAAAGAAATCCTCGATAAGGAGGAACAGATCAAAGCGGACTTTATTAATCGTGTAAAGAGTAGGAACAAGGAAGCGATACTCCGTGAGCAGATCAGGGTTCTTACCCAGGAACTGAATGGAGTCATGGGTAACAACACCATCGGTGATGCTCCTGTCAAGGGAGATATTTTCCAAAAAGCCGCCACAAAACAGCTACCTCAGGAATATAGGGAAGTTGTAGACAGAGAACTACAGAAACTCATGAATCTTGACCCTATGAACGCCGAGTACATGCTTACAAAAGTATATGTGGAGACAATTCTGGACCTTCCATTCTCTTTTGAAGACATCATCCCCGACTACTCCATAACAAAAGTTAAAGAACAACTTGAGAAAGACCACTATGGAATGAAGGAAGTAAAGGAGAGGATTGTAGAATTCCTGGCTTCCAGACTTAAGGCCCAGAGCACGAAGGGTGCCATAATCTGTTTTGCGGGCCCTCCGGGAGTAGGAAAGACCAGCGTAGCATCTTCTATCGCCAGAGCGTTGAACAAGAAATTCTACCGCTTCAGCGTGGGAGGAATGAGAGACGAAGCAGAAATCAAGGGACATAGAAGAACTTATATCGGAGCCCTGCCTGGCAAGCTTATCCAGGCTGTAAAGACAGTAAAGGCTGTGGATCCCGTCATCCTTATCGATGAAATCGACAAGATGGGCGAAAGCGTCAACGGAGACCCAGCTTCGGCATTGTTGGAAGTATTGGATCCTGAACAGAACGTAAATTTCAGAGATCTTTACTTGGATCTTCCATACGATTTATCGAAAGTTCTCTTTATCGTAACAGCCAACGATCTCTCAAGAATCCCTCGCCCCCTCTATGACAGAATGGAAGTCATAGAAATGGATGGATATACTCCTCAGGAAAAGATCCATATCGGTAAGGAATATCTAGTTCCTGACTTAATGAAAAAAAACGGGTTGAAGAAGAGAGAGTTTAGAATCGATGAGAAGACCCTGGGAAGAGTAGCGGAAGAGTATGCAAGAGAGGCTGGAGTGAGACAATATAAAAACCAGCTGGACAAGATAATGAGGAAGGTTACTCTGAAGATTCTGGAGACACCGGAAGAAGAGATGAAGCTTCCTGTAAAAGTAAGTTCAAAAGACCTTAAGGACTATTTGGGACTCCCACTTTTCCCTGCAGACGACATCAGAGTCGCCGACAGCATAGGTATGGCTATGGGACTGGCTTGGACTAGTGCTGGGGGAGATGTAATACCGGTGGAGGCTGTAGCCCTGCCTCAGAAAGGTGAAATGAAGATTACAGGACAGCTTGGAGACGTGATGAAAGAGTCGGTATCCATTGCATTCTCAAGAGTAAAAGAAGAAGCATATCTAAGGGGCTTGGACATTTCTTTCTTCGAAAACCACTCTGTCCACCTCCACTGTCCTGAGGGTGCGGTGCCAAAAGATGGTCCAAGTGCCGGTATAACTCTATTTACAGCTCTTTGGTCGATGTACAGGGAAACAAGTGCAAAGGAAAAGCTTGCCATGACAGGAGAGCTGACACTTACAGGAAAAGTAGAGGCCATCGGTGGCTTGAAAGAGAAGATTCTCGGTGCAAGAAGAAACGGAATAAAAGAAATCATTATTCCTTTCTCAAATATCAGGGACCTTGAGAAGCTTGATGAAGAAGTAAAGGGAGATGTGGTATTCCATCCTGTAAAAGATATTCAGGAAGTAATCGCCATTGCCTTCCCTAATGAAT
>CAMEXG010000184.1 GCA_945947045.1 uncultured Spirochaetales bacterium
GGTCTTCGCTGTCTCTGTTTCAAGCAGGAAGTCCTTGTCCATAAAGTTCTTCATATATTGCTCCTTTAGTAAAGTGCCGTTATTTATAGGATTACACCACCTTTGAAATATGTCTATATGAAAAGAACGGCTGATATTTCAGTTTTTCCGAACTTTACATGTAGTTAAAACATTTTGATTTGATTAGGGACTTGGGTTTATTATGAATATATCGGGGGTATCCATGTCACGAAAAACAGGCTTTATTCTGGCAAACTTACATCAAGGTACCGGTGTGCAGGTGTGGGAATGTATCAACGAGGAGTCACTGGCACCTGGGGATGATTCTATCTTTGTCTTCCCGGGAGGCAGGCTTGGCTACAAAAAAGCTGATGAGTATTTAAGAAACACCATATATCGTTTTGCATCTCCTGATAATATTGACGGAGCGGTTGTATGGGGCAGTACTCTTGCAGGAACGGCAACATGGAAAGAGGCGGAGTCTTTTGTCCAGTCTTTAGCTAAAGAAATGCCTGTGGTGTCAATGGGAATAGAGGTGGATGGAGTTCCTTCCGTGAACTTTGATGCATATTCCGGGACATATCGTATGGTTGAACATATGATAAAGCGTCATGGAGCGAGAAAGATTGCTTTTTTGAGGGGGCCTGAGAATCATGAATCCGCTCAAGATAGATTTCAGGCATACTTGGATGCTCTACGCGATAACTCTATCAGTTACAATCCGAAACTGGTTTCATCTCCTACGGCTTGGGGGGAAGGCGAGGCTGCAATCAAAGAAATCGTCGAGAAGAACGGAATGGTTCCGACGAAGGATTTCACGGCCCTTGTCTGTCCTTCGGACCTGATGAACAGAATGGCTTCAATTTACCTGGAAGAAAAGGGATATATTATTCCCGGCGATATTGCGACTGCAGGTTTTAATGATTCACCTGAGGCATATCTGACATCTATAGAGTCTACTACGGTAAGAATGCCTTTTAAAGAAATGGTGGAGGCTTCTTTTTCCTTGATCGGTGATATGGAGAAAGATAGGAATGGAGTATTTCCAAATATTTCTCTTCCTTCGGTTCCATTATATCGCAGGTCCTGCGGATGTACCGATCCTTTCGGTTCTGCAGAAAACGCCAGAAAAACTATAAAGACATGGAATGACTATGAAACTTGGATAAATAAACGATTCAGCGATAAAGAAGCGGCCAAGGTCATGTTTTATATCCTCAAGGGTATGTTTGTGGAAATGCGCCTGGTTGATGCAGATAACAGAAGATACTATGAAGAGATGTGTTGGAGATATCTGAAACATGGCGGAACCATGAAGCTTTTCTTCTCTTTAATAAAGTGGGCGAGGATACTACTTGGAGTAAGAGATATTCCTTCTGAAGAGATGGATCTCCTTCAAGATATTATTATGGAGCAGTCCGCAAGAGTCCAGGCTTCCAACAACATCAGTTCTTCAATAAAGAACAAAGCCTATAATGCCTTGGGAGCTGAATTGGTAAAGGCATTATCCTTTAAAGATATGGGCCTCGCCTTGTCGAAAAAGCTTCCTGACATCGGTATTTCCAAGGCGTTTGTTTTCTTAAGTGATGTAGATGGCGAGAGTCGGCTTGTCACGGGTTTTTCAGATTCGAAGATATGGGATGAGGGGGAGATCTTCACTGGTAACAGAATGTATCCGGAGAATATGGAGGACGAGTTTGATAAAGGCGTATTTATTGTCCTTCCTCTCTATTACGACTCCTCTGTAATCGGATATATGATTATGAAGAACGAATCCTGTACCTCTGAAATGGTTGAAAACATACGAATCAGCACATCTGCAACATTGCAGGCCATATCACTATATGAAATAGCCAGCATTAAGAGTCAGAAAGCTGAAGAAGCTGAAAAACAAGTCTCACTTTTCTATGCAACCCTTGCAGAGAATCTTAGAGAGCCGTTAAGTGCCATAAGAGCTATGGCGGACTGCGGGGATCTGGATGAGGAGATTCTATTGGCTCTCTCCACAAAGGCGGAGCATATTCTTCAACTGTCTCTGTCTGACAAAGGTGAGCTGAACGTAGACCTGCGTATTACTCCCTGCTCATTCTTACTAAGGGAGATAGAGGATAGAGGCATTTCAATTACTTCTCCTAGTCTTCTTCCTTCTCTTAATCTGGATATGGGGAAGGTGTGTGAGATTCTGGATTATCTTACATCTGTCGCCAGGGTCGCCGGCGATTCTCTGAATATGGAGATAATTGTTGAGGAGAAGAATCTTATTCTTAGGACTTTCGGTACTATTTTTGACGTCTCGGCCGTATCAGATAAAGATCCTTCTATGCTTCTATGTGAAAAGATCATGGTTCTTCATGGTGGTACTTTCAGGTTTGGAAAGGAAAAACTAGACATAGTGTTCCCATTCCCATCCATTTCCGGCCTTCCTTCTTCTTCTTTCGGGGATAAGGGTGTCCTGTTCATTTCGTCAAATGAAAGTATTAATCCTCACTTGTTCGGCTTTGAGAGAGTCACAAGAATGGGCTTCGATGAAGTGGTGCAGAAAATAGGTGAGATTCCATCATATTCAGCTTTGGCCTGGAATACAGAAGATGAGTCTAAATCATCGACTGTGGCATTGACTATTCTACGTAACCATAAAGAGACGAAGGTAATGCCTTTCCTGTGCTATGAAAGTAAAGAAAGCAGCTCTTCCCTCAATACAACAGTAGAGAGTGCTTTGCTGCAAAATGACAGGGCTACTTTCTATTCATTCGGATCATTCCCTAAGACGCTGGATAAACTCAGGGACTTTGGAACGATTGTAGAGATAAAAGATGTTCAAGAACTGGACGAATCCCAGTCTGCAGCGCTCTTTATTATGCAGAAAGTCGATCCTTATATTGTAGAGGCTATAAGACGAAAACTTAGATTCTCAAAGACTCCTGTGCTTGTAGTAAAAGACAAGTTCTCGAAAGATGATGCGGAGAAGCTTAGTCCCTTCCCTGAAATGTTGATGGTGAACACCTCCATTACAGAGAGTGAAGACTTTATCACAAGAGTGGTTTCTCTTATTGGTGGAGACGAGCTTTTGCCTCCTCTGACATCTGTTCTTGTGAAGAGAGCAATAGCTTATCTTAATGAATATGCCACACATTCTGTATCAAGATGGCAGATTGCAGCATCTGTTAATATAAGCGAAGATTATTTGACACGTATATTCAGAAAAGAAGTGGGGCTCTCCCCTTGGGATTATCTTAATAGATTTAGAATTCAGATTGCTTCCAAGCTCCTTTTGGAGACTGGAGCCTCAATCAGTGAGATAGCATCATTGACAGGGTTCCAAGATCAGGCATATTTCTGCAGAGTGTTCAGAAAAGTGAAAGGTTTCCCGCCTGGAAACATCCGAAGTAGAAGTCGATCCTGATGATTCCTTGTTTGGGAAAAGGCTGTTTTGATGCCCCTCTCTAATTGCGTATCAAACTATTCTAATTTATAATTATGTTGTCTGGAGAAATTCAGATAACTTTATTTCGGAGGAAATAGATGAACAGAATCAAGAGAATTGCACTGGTT
>CAMEXG010000185.1 GCA_945947045.1 uncultured Spirochaetales bacterium
ATTGCATTTATGGGAAGTGGAATAGGGGGAATGATCTGGAGTGTGGTACTGGGAAGAGTAATAGAAAAGAGTGGATATAGAGCCTCATTTGCACTTGCTGGATCCGTAATGCTGGTTGTCGCCCTTGTTGTTTCTATATTCTTCATAGATGACTCGAAAGTCGTAATAACAAAGAAAGAGAAGAACAATAGTTACATAAAGCCTATTGGTTTATATAGGACGTTGATACTAAGCTTTCTTGTTGGTATCACCCCTCTCTTTGTTTCCCAGGCAATGGTTCCAAAGGCATTGGATGCAGGCTTGGGAGGTGCTTATTCATCGTCTCTCAATGCTTTCTTTATGGCGGGGCTCTGTATAATGAAAGTGGTGATGGGAAAGAGCTACGATAAGTTTGGAATTAAGAAGACTCTTTTCTTCGGCCTCTTCTCTGGCTTCGTGGCTTCTATTCTTACTGTTTTTATCACTCATAAAGAACTTGCCGTCCTCTATATATTCTTCCTTTCTACAAATGGAACAATACAGTCTATGGCTCCCACGCTTTTGGCAAAAAGGATTTCCGACGACTTTAATTACACCGTGACAAACGGGCTTTGTGTTGCAATAAACTACCTGGGCTGTGCTCTGTCCCCTCTTGTTTTAAATGTTGTATATGAAAGGGTGGGAAGCTATAACCCCGTCTTGATAGCAGACCTAGGGTTAATAGCTTTGGCATCAATAATTCTATTTGTTGAAAGAAAGAATCAAGCAAAGTAAGAAGAGATAGTGTCTATTACCAGCTTATAATCTTTTTCTACTTCCTGATAAAGAGGATAAGCCTCTTCAGGTATGGCTCCGTTTGTATTTCTCAGCGTCTCTGTAAGTAGAGAAGAAGATGCACTTAGTTTTGTAAAAGCGAGATTAGCACTTACACCTTTCAGTGTATGGGCGCCTCTGAATGCTTTCTCTCCATCTTTGATTTCAAATGCATCCTTGATCTCACTAAAGGAAGGATCAAGAAGAAACTTCTGTAAGAATTTTTCCATCAAGCGTTCATTCATTAGTCTGGACAACGCTTCATCAAAATTGCCTGAAAGCGCTATATAACACTCTTTCAGTGTCATACTTACCCCCTTTTTAATAAACATCCCTTTTAAGAGAATGTAACATTCTTATATTTTTGTTGCAACAAGAAGTGTAATAGATGAAGCGAAAAAACAAGCAAGTTTTGATTTGTTATAGTTGGGGGTGTCTGATTATGTGGATGAAATATAAAGAGTATCGCGTAATTAAAAATGCATATTACTTAATGACGTAATCTTTAATTAATATCCCGGCCGTAGCCGGGATCAGAATCAGTTGTAGTCTTTGCTAAGCTTTGACTTGAGAGTGTCGATATTAGCTTTTTCCATTCCTATAGCTAGAAGGAATTCTTCAGCCTTGGCGCTCAGATCTACACTTGAAAGATTGTCAGCCTCTACTCCAGCAATAAATGAGAGCATACTGTCAATGTTTGATCTCTTTACCGCTTCATACTGCTCTGTGCCTTTTTCTACATGATAATAGTTTTCATAGCTTGTCATATAGTCAGCTGCAATCTCTTCATACGAAAGGCCCATGAGGGCAGAAAGGAGTGCACTTGTGAAACCGGCCCTATCTTTTCCTTCATTGCAGTGAACTAGATATGGTCCTTCGTTAAGAGAGAGGAATGTGAGCCCCTCCACAAGTGCCAGCTGAAATTCTCTTGTCTTGAAAGATACTCCCATGTTGAGTGCGATTACTTGTCCATTCTCGTAGAGGTTCTTGTAGTATGGTGAAGCAAAACCTTCTTCTTTGAAGTATCCTTCAACAGCGTCTGAACTATCAGCAAGGTTCATGACAGTGTTGATCTTGTTCTCCTCTGCAAGCTCGTCTGCATACTTTGCTCTTCCGATTTCATTGTTGACAGGGCTGCTGGATCTATAGAGAGCGCCGGAACCAAGGTTTCCACCCTTAATTTCTCTAAAGTTGGCAAATACAGCATCGCTGGAGTAATCATTTCTATCATTTGTGCGTGATAGCTGATGGATGAGATACTGGTCCCTATATTCTCCTTTTCCAGAGAGTACGAGAGAGAGTGTTACATCTTCCAGCTTCTTGCCTTCCTCAAATACCCACTCATATGTCTTATCTGGGTTGGTGACCTTAGTTGCTATGCCATAAGTAGAAGCAAAGTCACCCATGTTGATGGCAAGGATCATCACGTCTCCATCGTTACGTAGCACCAGGTTTCCAAGGTCTACATCACTATAAGATGTGCAGTATGGAGCCTGTAGCGCCTGATCGTTAAAGCTAATTGTGAATACGTCTCCATATTCAGCGTTTATGGAGTCCATATCGCTCTTTGTAATGGAAAGAACCAAGTTTCCATACTTCTGAATATCCTTTACTGCACTATTGAGAGCTTTGACTTCTTCTGCTGCAACAGGTTCTGTAGTTACTTTTGTTGCACAGGAAACTGTGAGACAAAGAGCCAAAACAATCAATGAGATAATTAATAAATATCTTTTCATGTTATTCTCCTAACATCAAGGTAGCCTATAATCTTTATAAAGAAAAGATGCCAAGTTTACAAAAAGACAATAGAATTAGAACCGGAGTCGAGTGCCGTGAGAAAAGAGATTATTGAATATCTATATCCTTTGAATCAAGAAGAGACTGAAGCCTTGGGTAATTCTATGAATATAGATAGGTCCATCTATATGAATGGAAGTGGCGATGTAGTGAGAGCTGAAAAACTCCTTGAAAAGGGAAGGGTTGTTGCACTGAGGCCTCACACTAGGCTTGTCTCCTTTCCTTTCCATAGCCATAGCTATGTGGAGCTTGTATATGTTGTTGAAGGAAAAATGGTGCACACTATAAACAATAAGAAGATAGAGCTGAAAAAAGGGGAGATTCTATTATTGGGAGAGGGCGTTGAGCACGCTATAGAGAAATCGGGGATCAACGACATTGCTATGAATGTGATTATAAGGCCATCTTTCTTTTCTTCCATTATCTCTTCTTTCACCTCTTCTGACTCCGAATTGAAGCATTTTATTCTCGATACCTTGAAAGGAAAAGAAAACTCCGGTTATCTTCACTTCTTTGTAGAGAATGAAATACCTATACAAAACTTGATGGAGAATCTTGTCTGGGCATATGTAAAGAAGATACCTCAGGAAAGTGAAATATATAGATCAACGCTATCTCTCCTTTTTACTCATCTTATCTCCTCAAATCTTCAGGCAGAAATAGAAGACGAAGACAAAGCTACGCTCTTTAAAGTCTTTTCATACATTTACGACAACTATAAAGAAGGAACCTTGGAAGAGTGTGCTGATAGTGTAGGATACTCCGTGACTGCTCTCTCAAGAATGATCAAGCGTGAAACAGGAAAGACTTGGACAGATCTTTTGAAAGAAAAGAGACTAAGTATAGCAGTATGGTTTCTGCAGAATACCAAAGAAAACATCGATGAAATATCAAGAAGTGTAGGGTATGAAAACATCAGCTATTTCCACCGTATCTTCAGAGAAAAATATCATATGGGAC
>CAMEXG010000186.1 GCA_945947045.1 uncultured Spirochaetales bacterium
GCCTTACATCCTCCACCTTGAAAGGTGGAAGCTTTACGGCTGTTTTTCTGTAAAAAGGAAAGAACCCTTTTCTAAGAAACTGCTTCTTGATGTACAGAAATTAGTTGAGAAAGGAGCGTCCAAAGAAAAGATAGGTCTCAGGGGGCCTATGCCTCCAGGTTTTTTGTTTGCGGTATATGATTCAAAGACTGGCACTCCAGATTATATCCCTCCTGAATATTGTGATATTCCTATTCTGTTGGATGAACTTATTGATTACGTGAATACAACAGATGATCATCCCTTGATTGTTGCTGCAGTTGTCCATTATCAGATTGTAACTATTCATCCTTTTGAAGATGGAAATGGAAGAACAGCCAGATTGCTGTCTGGGTATATAATGGATCTAAATGGATATGGATTTAACGGAATCGGATCTTTGGAAGAATACTTTTCTTATGATATTGATGAGTATTACAGATCCATACAGATGGATCTTCCTGCCCTTTATTATCAGGGAAGGGATAATCCGCCCCATCCAGATGTTTGGGTAAACTATTTTTTGAGAATGGTTCTTTTGTATGCAAAAAAGGTGAGTGAGATACTAATCTGTTCAGATGAAACTGAAGTCGAAGATAGTTTATCGTATCTGAAGAGTAAAGAGAAGGAATTGCTCTATTTGTTGATAAAGAAGTATCGACGAGAATTTACTCCTATTGAGTTAAGTAGAGACTTACAAGTGACAAATAGGACTATCATCAATCGTCTATCAATACTATCAAAAAATGGATTTGTCATACCGAAAATGGTAAACCAAAGAATTAGATCCTATGAACTCAGTGATTTTACAAAAGCACATATAAAGATATTAGAAAACAACTTAAGGCAGGAACACTCAAAAAAAGGAATGGTATTGAGGTAGAGTGTGTTGCTAGTATAAGACATCGTGGAATTATGCTGTCTCTATCTATAGCTTTTCTTATATTTTTCATTGTGTGTGTATTGTCAATTTACTAGCTTATGTATGTTAAAAACTCTACAGAGTCTTCAGGGTATTATTATTAAACCCGAAATATTTCGTCTTGAATTGAAAAAAGAACTTGCTGAATGTGGAATTGCCTTAGTGTTTGTCCCTCATCTCAAGGGATCATTTCTTCAAGGTGCTACATTTATGGATGGTAATAAGATTGTTGTTGGACTAACAGCTCGTGGAAAAGATGCAGATAAGTTTTGGTTCAGTTTATTTCATGAACTGGCCCAAATTATTCTTGGGCACGTTAATCAACTCAATGGTACAACAGAAGATGATGAGAAAGAAGCATACTTTCTTTTTCTCAAAAACAAAAATAGCTCCAGGAATAGTCGTCGGTAGAATGCAAAAGGAAGGTGTCATTGGATACAACAAGTTTAATAAGTTAAAAGAAAAATACGGTATAGCAATATGATTGCTTTCAAGGCTTTATACCAGTGACTTAAAATAAATGTATATGCTTTGACTACTTATTCATTAGCCTCTCTCGTCTAAGTTCATCTTTGGTAAGTATATTATAGGTATCTTTATTATATTTTGACTTTTCTTTTATCGCCTGCTTTTTCAATCGACAAAACAAGCGATAAACAACTGCAAAGAATACTCCCAGTTTATAATGTCGAGTATGCCAAAAAGATCAGGATTATCTTTGGCTCTGGCTACTTCTCCACAAGTCCCTCAGCTCGTCCTCGATAAGTCTATTGAAGGAACCTTGCTTATAGTTGCCTTTTCTATCTCTTTCACCTTTTTCCAGTCCAGAGAGAAGTTCCAGACCTTCATCTATACTTGATATAGCCCATATATGGAATTTCCCTTCTCCTATTGCTTTTTCCACTTTATATGGGAGGATCAAAGACGATTTGTTTTGTACTGGGATAATTACTCCCTGTGTGCCTGTAAGTCCACAAGTCGAACAGGCGTTAAAGAAGCCTTGGATCTTCTCGTTTATTCCTCCTACAGGTTGTAGCTCTCCCATTTGGTTTACACTTCCGGTAACTGCAATATCCTGCCTTACAGGAAAGCATCCTATGGCAGAGAGAAGAGCATAGAGCTCGGCAGATGATGCACTGTCGCCGTCCACCGATCCATAGCTCTGCTCAAAGCAGATTCCTGCATAGAGGGAAAGAGGAAAGGACTGGGCATAGCGATGTCTCAGGTATCCTTCGAGAATCAAGAGGCCTTTGTCGTGAATATTGCCGCTGAGTCCCGCTTCATGCTCTATATTTATGATTCCTTCTGTTCCTGGAGCCACAGTTGCACTTATTACGCAGGGAGTTCCAAAGGATGTAAGGCCACGGTCCATTACCGCCAGTCCGTTTACTACTCCTATCTTTTCTCCATCCAACGCCATGACCATAGTTCCGTCTTTAATCTCACTGTTGATATGCTCTTCAGCCATGGAGCTGTACCAGTCTCTTTTTTCCAAGGCGGAGCGAACATTTTCCGCTGTGATAATTGATTGATTATTGCTTTTGGCGTCTAGGTCCGCTTCCTCCAATAAATCCCCCAAGAGAGAAAGCTGAGTCGACAATCTGGTTCTATCTTCAGCAAGAAACGCCGAGTATCTGAGAATCTCTCTATAGGCGCTGTCATCTTGCTTTGTCAGGTTCTCACCAGTTTTCTTTAAGTAGCTTACTGTTCCCTTTATATTCTTATCATCAGCAGGCATCGAGTAGTCGAACTGGGGTGAAACCTTAAAGAATTTAAGGAATGTATCGTCCTCTTCCGTCAGCTTATCGTAGATCTCTTCGCTTCCTAGAAGGATTACTTTTGTAAGCATTGGAATAGGGTATGGTCTGATGGAAGACATCATCTCGCCCTGGACTGCGGTAGAAGAGAGACTCCTTTGAGTCATTTCCAAGTAGCGCTTGAGAGTTGTCCATAATTCTTCGTTGTCTACAGTCTCTCCTGCGTTTATGATCAAGAATCCTCCTGTCGCCTCCTGATAACTACCTGACCTGACGCTTAAGTGGGGAGGAAGATCCTTTTCAACATAGCCGAAAAGGCTTTGGTGAGAAGGGTGAGATTCTATGACTAATGGGCGTCTGGTGCTCTTTGAGCGGTCTAGGAGTATATTTATTTTCCAAGCCCAAGGGTTATCTTCTTTTTGGGGAAGTGTGTTAATGAACTTAATGAGCCTGGAGTCTTTCCATTTTTCAAAGAGTTCTTCTTTCGTGGTCTTGTTTTCACTTAAAGAATCGAGGTCACTTTGAAATTCTCTCGCTTTTCCCCTTGGAAAACAGAAACAGATGGGACGGTCGGGGTGGCTTTGGTTATGTAGATATGCCACATCAAAGAGATAAGAAGTATCGCCTTCGATTTTCTTTATTTCTTCTTTTATTGCAGTAAGCCTTCCTGATCCATCATCCCCAGATACAAAGATGTTGTATCCTGGTCTGGACATAGATAGACCGAGCCTCAAAAGGCCAAGAGCCTTATCCTGTCCAATTATACAGTAGGACGGAGATACTGATGTAAACTCTAAATGATCGTAGTTAAGTTCTATTTCTTTCTTTTCTATTTCAAGTGAC
>CAMEXG010000187.1 GCA_945947045.1 uncultured Spirochaetales bacterium
ACAAAGACAACGTGAAGAATGTAGTGAACGTCTTGAAGCACGAACCATTTCTCCACACTTCGTCTATGTTCGCCTCAGAAAAAGGCAACACTCACCCCTGCCTTCCTCTCTTCTATTCAGGAAAGAATGAAATATGGTGTTTCGACCTCTCGTTTGATATTCCATCTAACCCTGAGCTTTCAGACTATAAGGCAACAGGCTTATTTAAGCTCAATGCCAATAGATGCCCATTTGTCGCTCCTTTGAATACACTTGACAAGGAAGGAGAGAATAGACTGGGATTTACAAAAGAAGAAGTATTGAAGAGAGCTCGCTATATAGTAGACAGAAAGGTCTTTGATAAAGAAAAACTTCTGGAGACTATCCCTGAATTTGAAAACACAGATAAAGACCCAGACGTGACAATATATGGCTCAATCTTGTCACGGGATGACAAAAAAAGGCTTGCTGAAGTCAGGAAGCTTCCGCCATCAGCTAAGCTCTCACATCATCCATCCCTGCCATTCGATGATGAGAAGTATCATAAGCTTGTATGGAGGCAGGTAGCAAGGAATTGGCCTGAAGTTTTGAGTGACAGTGATAGAAAGAAGTGGAAGAACTGGTGTGCTTCCCGACTTATTTCTCCACCTATCCAGAACGCACAAAGCCTAGAAAACTACAGGGCGAACTGCAAAAAGCTTATGGAAAGCATGGAAATAGAGGGCGAGAAAAAGAAGATTATCGCTTCCCTTCTTGAATATGGGGATTGGCTTGAAGATACTGTAATCAAGGAATAAAGATGTCTAGTAACGATTTATTGAATAAACTGCCAGGTTACCAAAAACAACTGGAAGAATTGGACCGGAGCCTCAGTACACCTGAGGTAATGGGCAACATGAAATTATATAAAGAAAAAATGATGGAGAGATCACATCTCGCTCCTATTGTTGAGAAACTGGAAGAGATGGAGAAACTCTCATCTGAGCTCTCAGATTCCCTGGAAATGCTGGAAGCTGAAGAAGACAGCGAAATGAGGGAAGTCATTAAAGAAGAGATAGAAGAACTGAAGGCTTCCCTTGAGAAAGCTGAAAAAGAGTGTAAAGTGCTCCTAGTTCCACCAGATCCCTTGGAAGGCAAGAACATAATTATGGAAATCAGAGCAGGTACAGGAGGTGAGGAAGCCGCCCTCTTTGCCGCCGACATTTTCAGAATGTATACCCATTATGCCGAAAAAAAGAGATGGAAGATCGAGATCATGAGCCAAAACGAAACGGAACGTGGAGGCTACAAAGAGATCGTATGCTCTATCAGCGGTAAAGATGTCTATGGTTCCATGAGATATGAATCGGGGGTACATAGAGTCCAGCGCGTACCTGAAACTGAGTCAGGTGGAAGAATACACACCTCTGCCATAACTGTCGCCATCCTTCCTGAAGCTGAAGAAACAGATATCGAAATCAATGAAAAAGATTTGAAGATCGATGTAATGAGAGCCGGCGGCCCTGGTGGACAGTGTGTAAACACCACAGACAGCGCTGTCAGAATCACCCACCTTCCCACAGGAATTGTCGTAATCCAGCAGGATGAGAAGTCTCAGCTTAAAAACAAGAACAAAGCTATGAGAGTCCTTAGATCAAGACTCTTTGAAATGGAAGAGGCCAAGAAGCAGAAAGAAAGGGCTGACGCCAGAAAGAGCATGGTAGGTAGCGGTGACAGAAGCGAGAGGATAAGAACTTATAACTTCCCTCAAAACAGATGTACCGACCACAGAGTAAACCTTACTTCATATAATCTTGATGGAGTGATAAACGGCGACCTTGACGAGTTTATCGACGCTTTGAAGATCAAGGCAGGAGAAGAGGCGCTGAAAGATAGCTGATGACACTCTTTGAACTGAAAAGAAAACTCATAGAAACAGGAGAAAGACTGGAAGACCCGATGCTTGAAGCTAGGGTTCTCCTTTCTTTTTTAGGTTTTTCTCCTCTTAGGCAAATTGCAGATAAAGACGAAGAGATATCTGAGACTGTAGCTGGAGAAGCCCTCGCTATGATGGAAAAGAGAGCCTCCGGTTATCCAATGGCATATATTACAGGGGTTAAAGAGTTTTGGGGCATGGAGTTTAAAGTAAACGAAAACGTCCTTATTCCTCGCCCAGACACTGAAACGCTGGTAGAGACGGCCATAGATCTATATAAAGAAAATGATCTCAAAGGTGACATACTGGATTTATGCACAGGAAGCGGTGCAATAGCTTCATCTATTGCAAAAGAACTCAATAGAGACGTAAAGATGGCTGACATCTCCCCTCTTGCTTCAGAAACCGCAAAAGAAAACTATGAACGTCTAATAGGGAGAAAAGCTGATATAAGAGTCGGAGATCTTTTTGAAAAATGGGAAGGATGTAAGTTTTCTTTGATCGTTTCTAATCCTCCGTACCTTACTGCAAAGTGGTGTGATGAAGTGGACGAGGATGTAAAAAAAGAGCCCCGCCTCGCCCTCTATGGTTTTGATGAGGATGGGCTTGGAATAATCAGAAGGATTATCAAAGACTCAGGTAATTTCTTAGAAAAAGGCGGGTATATTGCACTTGAATGTGACTATAGACAGTGCTCAATGCTTTCAAAACTCCTTGAAACAGAGGGGTATTCAGGTGTTAACATAAAAAAAGACCTTGCAGGTAAGGATAGGGTGGTATATGGAAAATACAACGGTTAATAATTCTACACTTTCAAAGACTCCGGATGATTTTCCGAACAAAGATTTGGTCGATAAATTTGTCAACAAAATTCTCAATTATTCACAGGAAGACACTGAAAAAATCTCTGCAGCTGCGGTATATGCAGCAAAAGAACATGGAGACCAGAGGAGAAAAAGCGGAGAACCATATCTCATCCACCCCATTGCAGTAGCTGAAATATTAATGAGCTACAACATGGATGCAGACACAGTATGTGCCGGCCTATTGCACGATACAATCGAAGATACAGAAACAACTGAAGAAGATATCGCGAAGCTTTTCGGTAAAGAAGTCGGGGAGATGGTACAGGCTGTAACCAAGATATCACGTATCACCCAGGATAAATCTATCCAGGAAGCCGAGACCATAAAGAAGATGTTCTTTGCAATGTCCAAAGATCTCAGAGTCATTCTTATTAAGCTTGCCGATAAGCTCCATAACATGAGGACGCTGTCAGGACTTACAAGCGAAAGGCGCATCGCCTTTGCAAAAGACTGCCTCGATATTTTCGCCCCAATCGCAGACAGCCTTGGTATGCAGACAATGAAAAGCGAACTTGAAGACTTGTCTCTCAAGGCTTTGAAACCCGAAAGCTATGAATATATCTCAACATACCTTTTGGAAAGAAAGGGTGAATATACAGCCTTCATAAAGCAAGTATCGAGAGCCATTGAAGAAGCCTGCAAGAAGGAAGGGCTCCAGAATGTTGAAGTCTCAGGTAGAGTAAAACATGCCTACTCTATCTACATGAAAATAAAGAAGAGAAAGAAAGAGATTGATGAAATCTACGATATATTGGGAATAAGAGTAATCT
>CAMEXG010000188.1 GCA_945947045.1 uncultured Spirochaetales bacterium
TATATTGGGTTAACCTTTTGGTAGGAGATTTCAAATGAAAATTAACAAATTTATCGACCATACAGTCCTCTCCGAGGATGCAGACGAAAAGAAAATAGATAAGCTGATTGCAGAAGCAAAGGAACACGATTTTGCATCTGTTTGTGTAAATAGCTGTTGGACAAAGAAATGTGCAGAAGCACTCAAAGACAGCGATGTGAATGTCTGTGTCGTAGTAGGTTTCCCTCTTGGTGCAATGGATACTAAGAGCAAGGCTTTTGAGACAAAGACTGCCATTGAGAACGGTGCAGATGAAATAGACATGGTCATCAACGTAGGCTGGCTTAAGAGCGGAAGATATAGTGACGTTGAAAACGATATCAGAGAAGTAAAGAAAGCATGCGGCGACAAGCATTTGAAGGTGATCATCGAGTGTTGTCTTCTTACTGATGAAGAAAAAATCGAGGCATGCAGATTAAGCGAGAAGGCGGGAGCTGACTTTGTTAAGACCAGTACAGGTTTTTCAAAGGGCGGGGCGACTGTTGAGGATGTAGCTCTGATGAGGAAGACAGTGGGAGATAGACTGGGAGTAAAGGCTGCCGGTGGAATCAGAGACGGCAAGACTGCCATCGCCATGATTGAGGCTGGAGCTTCAAGACTTGGATGCTCGGCTGGAATCAAAATCATCGAGGAAACAGATCCAAATGCCGAATACTGAGAATGTAACTCCAGGTGCGGATTTTCTTAAGTCCTTGGGATTTCCTACACTTGATGTCCATGAGACATTCCAGCATTTTGATTTCACTACTCCAGGTCGAAGGGTCCTCTTGATAGGGCCTATGGGTTCTGGAAAGACGGAGTATGCTGCGAGGGTGTGGAGAGATGCCCAGGTTGCACGGGGAAAGGGTGAAAAGGTCGCTTCTTCAACAAGTACAGGAAGTAGAGACAGAAGGAATATATTCTTTATCAGAACTGTAATAGATGGTTCCAGGTTCACTGAATACCCCGATGATGCCATGGCCTATCGTTCGGGATATATCAGGTGTGGAAGTAATATTGCCAGAGTCCGCGATAGTTTCGACTTCGAAGCCGTTTTGAAAGATAATCCGACTGTAGGGACCTTCATCATAGACGAAGCCTCTTTCTTTGATGAGAGACTTGCCTATGTTGCAAGAAATTACGCTATTGAAGAAGGATGCATGTTTGTTTTTCCTACTTTAATACTTAACTTCAGAAGGGAGTTCTTCAACTCTACAGCCCGTTTGATGCTGGATATTGCAACAGATGTAATACCTCTGACGGCATACTGCGAAGAGAATGAGTGTCTTAGCGATGCTTTCTATACCTACCGCTACTACAGCGTAGACGGCAGGGAATGTCCTGCTCTTTACTTTGATCCTCTGATTATTGTTGGAGGAGATAGAATGAAGGAGGGCGGTCTTGAGCCTAATTACGCTGCACGTTGTGACAAGCACCACTATCTTCCAGGAAAAGAGTACACATTCTTTACTCTTAAGCCTTTGGGATTAGATGCAGGTAAGGGAGAGGTGAAGCCACTCTTGAGAGAGCTTGAGGCGTTGAAGTGTAATAAAGAGAAATCACAGCTTTATTCATCTCTTTTCTCTCGATACGGAGATGATAAAGACGGAGAGAAATATTTGAACTCTCTATATACAGATATGATTGCTGAAAAAGCTTTATCGTATCTGTTCTCAGAACAGAATCTTGTAAGCGAAGTACTTCTTAGGTCTATTGTAAGAGACTTGGAACTGGATACAAATTACTTGGAGAAGACGCTGAAAGAGAATAGAAGACCTGTTTCATTCGAGGAGCAGTATCTTTTCTAAGGGGGAAATATGGAAGACAAAAAAGAAATGCTGGAACTAGGCGAGAAGATGGTTTCCAGCCAAGAGGTATATGATGGAAAACTTCTTCATGTTTATAAAGACATGGTAGTTCTCCCCAATGGCAGGGAAACGTCGAGGGAACTGATCAGACATAACGGCGCCTGTGCTGTCGTGCCTCTCCTGGATAACGGTAACGTAATAGCCGAAAGACAATTCAGATATCCATTCGGAGAAGTCGTAACAGAGATTCCTGCAGGCAAGCTTGATTCTCCGGACGAAGACCATCTGGAAGCTGCCAAGAGAGAGCTTAGGGAAGAGACCGGGTATGAAGCTTCAGAGTGGATTGAAATCGGTTCTCTCAGGCCATCTGTTGCGTATACTACAGAAGTAATCTGGCTATATCTTGCAAGAGGACTCAAAAGAGGCGAGAGGAAACTTGATGAAGACGAATTCTTGAATGTTTTTGAAATACCGCTTGAAGAGTTTGTTGAAAAAATAATGAACGGAGAGATTACAGACAGTAAGACTCAGGTGGCGGTCCTCAAGACGGCAAGACTTCTGAAAAAATGAAAAAGCTTTCTTTCTCTCTGATTATTCTATTAATGCTCTCATCTTGTCTTTTCTCAAAAGGTGAGGGCTACAAAAGAATTACTATGGATGAAGCTGCAGTGCTGATGCAAAAGGAAGAGGGATACATTCTGCTGGATGTAAGGACTAAGGCGGAATATGAATCTGGATACATCCCCGGAGCGATAAATATTCCTTTGGGGGATATTGATGAAAGAGTCGTCTCCTCACTCCCTGATAAAGAACAAATGATTCTTGTTTACTGCCGTAGCGGCAACAGAAGCAGACAGGCTTCTGATAAGCTCGTGAAATTAGGATATAAAAATATTATCGAGATAGGCGGAATCAACTCCTGGAAGGGAGAAGTAGTAAAGAAACAATAGAAAACGGCATTTATCTGGATTATCGAAGTAGTTTTTCCCAGATGACAACTCGGTGAGAAGTATCTTTATTAAATTTTTTAAGCTGCAGGCGAAAGTGTCTTGAGCGATGAATACGCCAAGAAGTCTATAGATAATAGGAGTACTCAACGGAGAGTTTGTTGTCTCTTATCATAAAAGAGGGCAACATTCTCTTTGGAGGTAAAAATGGATCAGGAAAAAGTCGGCAGAATAATAAAAACTCTTAGAAAAGACAAAGGTATGACTCAACTCGAATTGTCCCGGTTGTTAAATGTCACAGATCGTGCGGTGTCTAAATGGGAGAGAGGACTGGGATGCCCGGATGTTTCGCTTCTTACTAAGTTAAGTGGTATTTTTTCTGTAGATATTGAATCCATTATAGATGGCAGTATGGAAGAGAACGAGAAAAGAAGTGGGAATATGAAGAAGACAAATTTCTATGTCTGCCCAATTTGTCGAAATGTAGTGACTGCATCTGAGAATACGAATATATCATGTTGCGGTAGAAAACTAGAGGCTTTAAAAGAGTACAAAAGTATAGATGACGAGATTAAGCTAGAACGTACGGATGCAACAGAGCTCTATGTCTCATCAGACCATTCAATGACGAAAGAAGATTATATTTCCTTTATCTCTTATGTCACATCAGATTCTTTACTCTTAAAGAAGTTATATCCGGAGTGGGGTGTAGATATAAGGTTTC
>CAMEXG010000189.1 GCA_945947045.1 uncultured Spirochaetales bacterium
GCATGATGCCTCAGTATGATTTTGTCCACCATGCAAGGAAAGAAGAGTTTATAAAAGTTGAGCCTTCATCAATCATCGTAATCGACGGTCTTATGGTATTCTATGATGAGAGAGTAAGGAATATCTTGGATCTGAAGCTCTATGTAGATACTCCAGCAGATATAAGGTTTATCAGAAGACTTAAGAGGGATGTGGCTGAAAGAGGAAGAACTGTAGAGTCAGTCATCGAACAGTACACAAATGTGGTACGTCCCGGACACTACAACTTCATTGAGCCAAGTAAAGCATATGCAGACTTGATAATCCCGGAAGGCGGATACAATGATAACGCAATGGAAGTATTGTTCTCATTTATCGGCGCTATGATGATGAAGTGAGTTGTCGAAGTCCTTTGGCTTTTTCCTGGCTTTCCATTGATTTTTTATTCCTTTAAAGGAAAACTCGTCGGGGACTGGATCATATCCTCCAAAAAAAGATGGTCTGCATCTGAGGATCCTGACAGTCCCCAAAATGGCGCCTTTTATTATTCCATGCTTATCTACCGCTTCAATAAAGTAAGCTGAGCAGGTTGGAGTGTAACCGCAACATGCCCCTCCTTTCATGGGGCTTATGACAGCTCTATAGAAATAAACAGGAAGAAGAAAGACTTTCCTAAGTATTTTCATCCCTCTGATTCTATCTAAACTCTTCTCTTGGAACAACTCTTTTCTCAATCTATTGCTTTTCATCTTAAAAATTTGCTATATTCACTAAGGTTTGTACTCACCAAGGGAGGTCAGTTGACCATGTATCTATCTTTTGGTAGAATTTCAAACTGTCAGATTGAATATTTGAATAATAGAGAGGTTTAAAATGGCAACTCCTAAGTATAAAACATCTAAGTCCAGAGCAGCTAGCAGAAAGGCTGAGAACATGAAGCTCAAGGCACCAACACTTGTACCATGTCAGACATGTGGTAACCTTATCCCTACACATCGTGTATGCCCAAAATGTGGTTACTATGCAGGTAAGCCCGTCATCGTAAAGGACGAGGAGTAATCTAATGACAGAGAATGAAGTTTTTGGAAAGGTTAGAGACCTGGTTGTTGAGAAGCTTGGCGTAGATCCTGCAAAGGTTACAATGAGTGCAGCTTTCCGTAAGGATCTCGGTGCTGACAGTCTCGATACATATGAGCTTGTTTATGCACTTGAAGAAGAGACAGGCGTATCTATCTCTGATGATGAAGCAAACAGCTTCGAAACAGTCGGTGATGCTGTCAAGTATCTGATGAAGGAACTAAACTAAGTTGTCGCTTACTCAGATAAAGGCTCCCTCTATCTCGCAAGAACGAGAAAGGGAGCTTGTTTGTTTCATTAAAGATAATAATTTGGAGATAGATAATCTAAGACTCCTTAATCTTGCGTTTACTCATACCTCCTATGCAAATGAATGCAAAGGAGAGTCGGACAGTTATGAACGTCTTGAGTTTCTTGGAGATTCTATCCTCGATATGATCACTGCAGAGTATTTGTTTGAGAACTACTATGCAGAGTATCATGAGGGTGACTTTACAAAGATCAAGGCTGTAGTTGTAAGTGAAGACTCTCTTTCTGAGATTGCACGTCAGAAACATTTCGAGAAATACATATTGATCGGAAAGGGTGAGGCATCTCAGGGAGGAGCGACTAAGAAAGCAATTCAGGCTGATGTCATGGAAGCTGTAATTGCTGCTGTCTTTCTTGATAAAGGCCTTGATGCCGCCAGAGAGTATGTCTTGTCATTTATTCCTTTTCAAATTGAAAAGGTAATAAGAAATCGCGTCTCTTATAAAGATTACAAAACAAAGCTCCAAGAGTATTGGCAGAAAAAGAAGGGAAAGGTCCCTGAGTATAATACTGTAGGTCACTCTGGACCGGATCATGAGCAGGTGTTTTATGTAACTGTTTCCCTAGGCGGTAAAGTCTATGGTCCTGCCAGTGGCAAGAGTAAAAAACATGCTGAGCAAAATGTAGCTAAATATGCTTTGATTCATTTAGGTCTTGAACCAAATGACGGAAGTTTTGAGGATAGAGATTAAGCAGACTTTTTTAAGACCATAGGGTACAGTGCTCTATGGCTTTTTTATTGCCTTTTGTTCGGTTTTAAGAAATGAAGCAAAAGTTAGCTTTAGAGAAACGAAATCATAGAAATAAGAGGCATGGCTCGTCTATTTATTAAAGTGATGTCAGGGATAACTCTTTTGCCTTTTCTAATAGTATTTCTCTTTCATTTAGACTTGGCTCTTCGATAACCATATCCAAGAGGGCTTTCAAAACTTTTCCAGTGAGAGGCCCATTTCCTGTTAGATTAGATATATCTCGTCCATTTACTTTGAGGTCTTTAAGAGTAAGGGCAGGGGAGGATGAAAGCTCCTTGGCAACGCGGGATTTCAGCTCATCGTCATTAAAGCTATCGGGAAGGGCAAGTGTGGCCTTGCGGTCACATTCTCGTAGGAGAAATAGGTTATCTAAGTTATCTTTACCAACCCTTACGATCAATCTTCTTACAGCGGCGTCAGTCCAGGAAGAAGTGTATTGAATCATATGCTCTCTAATGAGAAGGGCAACTTCATCTCTGTCTTTATTTGAAGATTTCAGCCTTGACATAATATTTGAGGCCATTTCTGATCCGATAATTTCGTGTGAGTAGTAAGTGGATTTATCTCCAATTTTTCTTTCAGCCTTGACTTTTCCTATATCGTGTAATAAAGCAGAGATTTTCACAGTAAGAGGGGCATGAAGCCTTTCAGCCTCTTCCAGTGCAAGAATCTGGTGTTCCAATAAGTTTTCTCTATGGTAACCTTCTCCTTCAATAGACTTGCAGTCATAAAGCTCTGGAAGAATAATCTCTAATAGTCCTGTCTCATCCATTGTTTTTATTCCCAGTCTGGGAAAGGGAGAATCAATAAGACGGAATAACTCCTCTCTTATTCTTTCTTCCGATACTTTAGTAATGGTAGGGGATAGAGCCTTCATTGCCTTCTTCGTCTCTTCTTCAATTTCAAAGCCAAGTTTTGACGAGAAACGAGCAGCCCTCATAATCCTTAAAGCGTCTTCATTAAAACGCTGGTTTGGATCTCCAATGGCCCTGATCACTCCGTTCTTTAGGTCATCAAAGCCACCATGCTGGTCAATTATCTCTCCACAGGATAAGTCACAAGCAAATGCGTTTATGGTAAAATCACGTCGCTTTAAGTCCTCTGATAATGATCGTACAAAGGTTACGGAATCAGGATGCCTGGAATCAGAGTAGTCGCCTTCAGTACGAAATGTTGTAATCTCGTAGCTTCCGCCTTTAAAAAGTACAGTTACTGTCCCATGCTTTATGCCGGTATCGATTGTATGACGGAACATGCACTTTATCTCTTCAGGTCTGGCGTCTGTAGTAAAATCAAAGTCGTGGCTTGGTTTTGACAATAGATAATCTCTTACAGCTCCACCCACCAGATAAAGAGAATAACCATGGGACTTAA
>CAMEXG010000190.1 GCA_945947045.1 uncultured Spirochaetales bacterium
AGACTGCTCCCGGATCTTTTCCAGACAAATTCTAATAATTACAAACAAGCCTTAATCATAATATAGCACACAAATAACGAGAAATAAATATCATATTTCATAAAATTTTTCAAAACTTTTATCCACTAAAAGATACATTAAACGAATAAAATAGAGTTGTAAATTACTAAATGTGACATAAAAACTAAGATTAAGTAACTTATAGCCATATCAATAAAATTTATCTACATATTCTTAATACAATCAGCCATTAAATAAATAATATTATCTTCTTATATTATTTAGAATAATTTTAAATATTGTAAATACAACTCTTCTAATATATAATAAACAGAGTATAATATACTTAATCATTTAAAATTAACAAGATTAAGTAACTTATAGAGGTGAGAATGTTTATTGGTAGAGATAACGAGCTAAAAGTATTAAAGAAAGCAAAAGATGATGATAGACCTCATTTTATTGCTGTCTACGGAAGAAGACGAATCGGAAAGACATCTCTAATCAGAAAAGCTTATGGCGAAGACTTTGTATTTCAGCATGCCGGTTTATCAAAAGGAGGGCTAATAAAACAACTAAGTGCATTTACCAGTTCCCTGGAAAAAGCAGGTTATGTTTCTAATCGTAAAACCAAGAATTGGATGGATGCATTCGATGAATTGAGAAACCTGATTTTAAAATCAGAAAAGGATAAAAAGATAATATTCATAGACGAGCTTTCTTGGATGGATACACCAAGATGCGATTTATTGGTTGCACTTGAATACTTTTGGAATTCATTCGCTTCAGCAAGGAATGATATTATTCTAATTGTTGCAGCATCAGCTACATCCTGGATACTATCAAAAATAATCCATAATAAAGGTGGCCTGTATAATAGGCTGACAGAGGAGATTAACCTTACTGGTTTTACATTGAAGGAATGTGAAGAATTTACAAACGGAAAAGGTCTTGTTTTAACAAGAAATCAAATCCTCCAATTTTATATGGTATTTGGAGGAGTACCTTATTATTGGGAATTTATTGAGAAAGGACTAAGTCTAAATCAAAACATCGATAATATTCTTTTTTCAAGTAATGCACCACTTCGAAACGAATTCACTTATGTTATCTCTTCTATTTTCAGAAAACCGGAGATATATCTAAAGATAGTAAAAGCCCTGGGTACAAAGAAAGTCGGAATGACTAGAGACGAAATCATCGAAAAGACAAACATTGATAATTCAGGTGCATTGACTAAGCAACTTGAGGAACTTGAAAGCTGCGGATTCATAAGAAAGTATTACGCATTCGGTATGAAAACAAAGAATGCACTCTATCAACTAATAGATAATTACACTCTGTTTTACTATAGTTTTCTTGAAAAATATCCTACAGATGAGAATTACTGGACCAATCAAATTAATACTCCCAAATTAAACAATTGGATGGGAATGGCATTTGAAAGAGTGTGTTTGGAACATGTAAAACAAATCAAGATAAAACTTGGTATTTCCGGTGTATACACAGAAGTTAACTCTTGGAATTGCAAGAAAGATGACGAGAAGGGGTTATTCGGTTCTCAAATCGATCTTTTGATTGTCAGAAAGGACCAAGTAATAAATCTTTGTGAAATGAAGTACTCTGATACAGAATACACTATAAAAAAAGAAACAGATGAATCTATAAGAAAGAAAATCAGCGATCTAAGAAATGGAACTAAGACAAAGTTCGCTATTTTCCCAACAATCATTACAACATATGGACTCGTAGAAAACAGTTATTCACTAAACATACAATCTGTCATCACTCTTGATGATCTATTTCTATAATACATATCAATTTGGGGCTACATTTCTGCAGCCCCACACCTTTCTTTAATCCCACTGTTTGATTCCCTTTAGAATCTTTTCCTGACTTCTTCGTCTCGGGTTGATACGTTTCTCAATTATTTTGACTACTTTGGTCATCAATGCAGCGATCACAAAGTATATGACAGCTGTAAGAATCAACGGGAAGAAAGCTTCGTAAGTTCTACTTCTTACAAGGTCACTTATCTTAGTAAGGTCAAGGACTGCAATGTATCCTACAACTGATGTTTCCTTAATAAGTGTGACTACTTCATTCCTATAGAGAGGCAGGAAGTGCTGGGCAGCCTGTGGCAGGAGAATTCTGAAGAAGCTCTGACTATCTGAGTAACCAAGAGCTGTAGAAGCCTCGAACTGTCCCTTTCCCAATGCTTTATAACCTACCCTCAGCATTTCTATCATTGCAATGGCAAACATGAGAGTAAAGCCCACTACAGATACCCATAGACCACTTAGACGACTTGAGCCGAAAACAATGTAGTAGAGAATCATCAACAACAATACTGTCGGCATACCGTGTATAAGCCACATGAAGAAGTTTGTAATACCATTTGCAACCTTATTCTCGTGTCTGCAGATCATGAATACAGCAAAGCCGAGAATTGTACCGAATACAATAGAAGCAAGAGTAATGAGAACTGTAACGCCAGCGCCCTGTACAAACAGTTTCCATCTGCTTTCTCTGATAAATGTCTTATAAAAACTATTCTTTAGGTTCTGGAAGAAACCGATCTCGCTTGTATCTTCACCCAAAATGACAAGTCTGATCGGGGTTGTGTAATATACATCAGAGAGAGTTCCTGTCTCGTTTCTCTCTTCACTGACTACAATGTTCATTCCAAGGTCATACTTACCAGTTTCAACACCAGGAGCAATCGCTTCAAAAGGTACCTCATAGAACACAGGAGTATATCCATAAGCACGGCAGAAACGACATACAAAGTCTACATCATATCCTGAAAGGTGACCGTTACTAACAAAGGAGAAAGGCTCGTATCCGCCTTCGACTGCTACAGATAGCGTACCATTCTCTCCTGTAAATCCTGTGATATCGCAAGTATCTGTTTCTGGATCGAAGTCTGCAATCCAATAATCATACAGTTCATCCATCAGACCACTTTCAGTACTGTCTTTGATGAACTGGTTGATTTCTTTAAGAATCCTATCCTGTCTATCGTTGTTTCCAATGATACAAGTGGCGTTGATATACCCGGCAGGCTCCTGGAGACACTCCAACTCAGGATGGTTTGCCTTCTGTACTCCGAAGCTTACTTCTTCAATTAGATATGCATCTACCTTTCCTGAAGTAAGGGCATAGATCATATCATTAGGCATTGTGTAATACTGGAAAGTAGTGTCTGGGACTCTGTCTCTGATCAAATCTTCGTAGAGAACAGCTGTCTGTACACCGATATTACTGCCGTTTAAGTCTTCGATCGTTTCAATCTTTTCTCTGGCGGAGAAGACAGCGGAAACCGCAACTGCCGCAATAAACAAAAGAGTTAGTATCTTCTTCATTTCTGCTCCTCCTGCCATCTAAAGTTCATCTCAATCTGATGACTAAAGCCTTCTTTGTCATCAACAAGATCTTTCT
>CAMEXG010000191.1 GCA_945947045.1 uncultured Spirochaetales bacterium
TGGCTTCAAGCACTCTCTCACTCTCTTCTTTGAAGTGCATGCCTCTGGTACTGGCCTCCTGGATGAGATATCTGATGGCAATAGATGATGAGGGCGTAAGCTTCCTGCCAAGTCCTGATCCACTTTTGGAGTCCAGCATGAAGGTTGTAGAAAATATCAAGCTTGGAGACCAGGGTCCATTTGACGAGATTCTGAAACCACTGATGGAGAACGAGGCTATCTTCGGTTTCAATCTCTATGAATCCCCTCTCAAAGACAAGGTTCTTGAAGCATTTGCTTCTCTTGTAAAGGGTAAGGGAGCTGTAAGAGACACTCTCCATAGATATGTTGCAGAGTAAACGTATTTAGCTATGTATGTAGTTGGGACGACAATGCTGCCGTCCCATTTTACTGATGGATACTTTTAGTAATTTGTCAAACTAAATTTTACATTGCGTGGCATTTTTCATTTTTACATACCAAAACACTTACTAAATGAAATAACTAAAAAAGTTTGTTGACAGATGGAGAAACCAGTGTTAAGAATAGTTTGTTCAATGAAAAAACTAACTAGGAGTGTTTGGGGGCTATGCCGGCAAGTAACAATGTATTCCAGAAAAATGCCAATACATCCTTAGTCGCACAGCTTATTTGGCGACGAGGGGGACTTTCCCGTGTCGACATCTCCAGACTTCTGCAACTCAATAAATCCACAGTATCGAATATAATTTCCTACTTGATGGAAATTGGTCTTGTCAGTGAAGGTGAGCGTAAAGACGCCACTTCTCTGGGGGGACGAAAACCTATTGAGCTTACTATTGCAAGAGATTTTGGTTGTGTATCCGGCTTTGATCTTCATCCTTCACACTACCGCAGTGTCATTATGAGCGCCGACGGCTCCATATTATGGGAAGTCAGGGGTTCGAAAAGACAACTCTCCTTTGAATCTTTTGTCTGTTCTGTGGTAGATGAAGCACTTAATGCCCATCGTGGTATTCAGATTCCTATTCTTGCCTTATCCTTCTCTATTCCTGGTCAGATTGATGCAAAGAACGGTGTAATCATCCACTCCTATCCTTTTGCCTTGAAGGACTATCACCTCAAAGATTTCCTTAAGGCAAGATATGATTACCCGATCTACATTGAAAACGATGCCAACTGCGCCGCATGGTTGGATCTTCATTCGACACTGGGCTTTGATTTCTCTTCAAACGCAGTCACTGTTGTCGCCGATTTTCATGAAGAATCCAAGCGGAATGACTCTGTAATCGGAATCGGCGCAGGCTTTGGTGTCATAATCGACGGTAAAGTATATCATGGCTCCCACAATGGAGCCGGAGAGTTTTGTTCCATCTCTTGGAAGAGAGGAAACCCTAATCAGTCGGGGCTGAACACTGATTTACTGAAAAGAACAATAGATGACAGAGAAGCATTGACTTCCTGGATAGTCGATACATTTGTTTCTTTGGTTCCATTTTTGGCGATCATGGATTTCGATACCATCATTCTGCACGGCAATCCTTTGTCTGATGAAGAGTGGGTCAAGGATGTGTTGGAAGAAAAAGCATCGTCTTTTTTGGGCGTATTGGACAAGATCGGTTGCTCCTTGGTTTTTGAGACTCAGGATGAGTCTGTTTCTGCAAAGGGAGCGGCGCTTATGTATCTTCACGAACTATATTCGGTTCCTGGTTTAGAAGAAGATTTTTCTGAAAGAAAGAGCTGGAACGAGGTTGTGGAGTTTTTGGAAGACCAAAGAGAAAATGCTCGGGAATAATTGAAGGGATAAAGGTAAAAAGAGGATAGGAAAAAATGGAGAAAGGAAAAAAAGAGGTGGCTCCTGTAAAGACACTTAACAGGAGAAAAGAGGAGAAGGTGGCCTATTGGTCTCTAATTCTCCCTGGTTTCTTGATTTATGTCTTTGTAATGGCATTCCCTACTATTTTCGGTCTATATCTCAGTGTGACCAATTATAAGGGCGGACCATTATTCGGACCTAAAAAGAGAAGTGTAGATATCGTAGGCTTCAAGTATTATGCAGAAATGTTCAAAGACAGCTATTTCTGGCTTGCCCTCAAGAATAATATGTGGATCACATTTATTTCTGTTTTTGGGCAGATTCCGCTTGGCTTCTTTATGGCATACCTGATTTTCAGAGGTATGATTAAAGGAAAGGACTTCTTCCAGACAGTCATCTACCTTCCATGTGTAATCTCAACTGTAGTCATCGGTAAACTTTGGGATGCCATCATGAGCCCCAACGGTGCTCTTCCTGACATCATAAGAATATTCAACCCTTCTTATGTGGCCGGAAATAGTGAACATCCTATTATCCCTGTATTGTTTGTCATCCTTTGGATGTATACGGGAACATATCTGATCATCTTCCTTGCAAACATGCAGAAGATCGACACATCCATTATCGAGGCTGCAAAGATTGACGGAGCTACAGAATTCCAGGCTCTCAGATACATCATTCTTCCAGCTCTCAGCGGAGTCATCGTAACTTCTTGTATCCTGGCTATCTCAGGATCTTTGAAGAGCTTCGACCTTATCTACGTCATGACAGGTGGAGGACCGGCAAAGCAGACATACGTACTCTCTATCTTCATGTACGACAAGGCATTCAAGGGTGCACCGAACTACCCGCTTGCCAACGCCGTCTCCGTCGTCATGTGTATTATTTCATTTAGTCTCATCGGCGTTACAAAGCTTGTAGAGAAGAAGTTTGGAGGTAAGGAATGAGCAGCCATATCAAAGACAATACATCGGTAGGTAGAAAGATAGGCATGGTCCTTACATACATTGTCCTTATCTTCTTCGCAATTATGGCCATCGCCCCATTGGCATGGCTGATAATGAACTCCTTTAAGACCAGCCAGGACTACCAGACCAATAGACTTGGTCTACCAAAGATGTTCTTCTGGCAGAACTATAGAGATTCTTGGACGAGAGGACACTTCGGCACATATATTATAAACAGTGTCATCTACACCTCAATAACAGTAGTCTTCGTTCTTATTTTCGGTCTTATGAGCGGTTTTGCATTTGCAAAGATCAGAATGAAGTGTACAAAGGTTCTATACGGCTCCTACGTCGTAGGTATTCTTATGACTCTCCAGTCGATCATGATCCCTCTATTCGTCATGATTAACCAGGTAGGTCTTTATGATACCAAGCTGGGTGTCTTGATCCCTTACGTGGGAATAGGACTACCTATGGGAGTATATCTCTGTACCGAGTACATTAAGAGTGTTCCGGATGCTCTTGTCGAGTCTGCAAGAATCGATGGCGCCAAGTATTTCAGAATCTTTGGATCCATCATTGTTCCAATGGCTAAGCCTGTTGCAACAACTCTTGCAATTCTTACCATCAGCGGAACATGGAATGAGTTCATGCTTATCAACATGCTCACTTCATCC
>CAMEXG010000192.1 GCA_945947045.1 uncultured Spirochaetales bacterium
TGCTACACTGGCAATCATCAGCTTTACAGTCTATGCTTTTGCATGATGAATAAAAGAAGAATTGCCGATGCATTGGTCGTGGCGTTCTTCCTTTCCATCTCCCTTCTTCTCTTTCTCTTGATCGGGAACAGAAAAGAAGGGAGTGAAGTGAGAGTTATGGTTGAAGGAAAAGAAATCGGAGTGTATTCGCTTTCGGTTGATGGTGAGTACTCTCTGAATGGTGGAACCAATACTCTCGTAATTAAAGATGGGAAGGCTTATATGGCTGATGCCGATTGCCCTGATAAGCTTTGTGTCAGACAAGGTAAGATACATCGAAATGGCGAAACACTTACTTGCCTGCCCAATAAGCTTACAGTCACGGTAAAAGATGAAGAAGGGGAAGTGGACTTAGTCCTATAATATGGAGACAAGAAAGATTGCGAGAATGGGGCTTTTAGTAGCCCTGGCCATGATACTGAGTTACGTTGAAAGCTTGATTCCGGCTTTTGTCGCTGTTCCAGGAGTCAAGGTGGGATTGGCGAATATCGTGGTGATCTTCGCTCTTTATACTCTCGGCCCTGTGGAGGCCCTTACAGTATCTCTTCTGCGTGTCATTCTTTCTTCTTTTCTCTTTGGATCCGTCCTCTCTCTCCTCTATTCTCTCAGCGGAGCATTATTGTCCCTGGGGGGAATGATAGTGATGAAAAAATTGAAGATCTTCTCTACTCTTGTTGTAAGTGTTACAGGGGGAGTTCTTCATAATGTCGGTCAGATACTAGTTGCATGTCTTGTACTTGAGACAGATGTGCTACTATACTACCTTCCGGTTCTCATTCTCAGCGGCGTTGTGACAGGGGCTGTAATCGGAATCATAGGGTCTCTTGTAATTAAGAGACTGGAAAATAATATTAGGAGCTGATATGGCTGAAAAGTATTCACCGGTGAAACACACAGAAGGAAAAGACTTCTCCCCGAAGTTTTTTGAAACTCAAGGTAAAATGGGTATATTCCAGAAGGCTGTCCACTGGATTACAACTTACTTGGAGATGGCTCTTACAATTCTACTTATAGTTGGAATTGTAATATCATTTATCCATGTTCCAAACATTTTGGGAGATATTCTAGGCAAGGATTATTCATTCTTAATGAATCTTGTGAACTATGTAGCTACAATAATCATTGCCATAGAGCTTATACATGTCCTCAACTCTCAGAACCTTGAATCTGTAATAGAAATATTGATGCTTGCTTTTACAAGGGAACTTGTAATAAGAGAATGGAATATTTGGCAGTTGTTGATAGGTGTAGGCTGTATTGCAGGCCTTTTCGCCACAAAGAAATGGCTTATGAGCAAGGAAGATTAATGGCAAGTTTAGTATTGGATGACTGCTCTTATTCGTACTCTAATGCCCTTGAAGAAAAGGTTTTATCCGGCGTCTCTATAACTATAGATGCCGGTTCTTTTGTTTCTGTCATCGGACCCAATGGATCAGGTAAGTCAACACTGGCCAAGTTGTTGAATGGCTTATATCTCCCTTCGTCCGGTACAGTCAGTGTAGATGGACTATCTACAAAAGAAAAAAAGAATATTCCCCAGATAAGGCGAAAGGTGGCTGTTCTGTTTCAGAATCCAGACAACCAGATAGTTGGGGACACAGTTGAAGATGACACGGCTTTCGGCCCTGAGAATCTGGGGCTTGAAAGAGAAGAAATCAGTAAGAGAGTCCAGAAGTCTCTATCTGATGTGGGGTTGTTGGAAAAAAGAAAAGTTTCTCCCTCTTCCCTTTCCGGAGGAGAAAAGGCAAGGCTTGGAATAGCAGGAGTTCTTGCATTGAACCCGGAAGTCCTGGTCCTTGATGAAGCCACTGCAATGCTTGACAGTAAGGGGAGAAAAGATGTTATGGAGATCCTCTATAATCTATGGAAGAAAGGGAAGACCATAATACTTATCACCCATCATCCTGAAGAAACAATGTATGGAGAGAGGATTATTGTCCTTGATAAAGGGAAGATAATAATGGATGGCAGCACTGAGGAAGTATATAGAAAGAGTCGGGAGCTAAGAGAACTAGGACTGGCTCTTCCTCCTTATGTAGAGCTTTCTCTTCTCTTGAAAGAAAAGGGAGTTGTTAAAGACATTTACTTCTCATCTTCTTCCCTTGTTTCTGCTTTGGAGAAGAAAAATGATTAGAGACGTGACATTAGGTAGATATATAGAGGGGGAAGGAATCTTATATGAGCTGGATCCAAGAACTAAGCTCATGGGCCTCTTGTTGTATATCGTCTCCCTTTTTCTCTTTAAGTCATGGCTTGGATTTCTTATCACCATCCTTTACTTTCTTATCTTGAGAAAACTATCAAATGTTTCATTTATATATATGGTGAAGGGATTGAAACCTGTTTTCTTTATTATACTCTTTGCCACTTTACTAAATATCATTATTGGAAAAAGTGATTGGGTGAAGACTGTATTCACCCTATGGAGAATGATAGGAGCTGTCTTTGCTTCTAATCTCCTTACTCTTACAACAAGGCCCAGGGAAATAAGCGACGGCTTGGAGAAGGGGTTTTCCTTCCTCTCTGCCCTCCACTTTCCTGTCCATGAGATGGCAACAATAATATCTCTTGCCTTCAGGTTTATTCCAATTCTTTCAGATGAAGCAGGACGTGTTATGGACGCCCAGAAAAGCAGGGGCTCCAGAATCGGGGAGGGGAACATAATTGAGAAAGCCAAATCGATTATGCCTATAATCATCCCTTTGTTTGTTTCTGCTTTCAGGCGTTCGGATGAATTGGCTCTAGCTATGGACAGTAGACTCTATGGAAGTGGAAAGAGAAGTGTATGGAAAAAGATGGAATATGGTGTCTATGATAAATATGGATACATAATATCGATATTATTTCTCTCATTAATGGTCGTTGATAGGTGTGTCTTATGAAGATAAGAGTTGAAAATGTCAGCTATAGTTATAATAAAGGGGCAGAAGCGCTTTGTGATATCTCATTTGGCGTGGAGGAGGGCACCATATATGGAATAATGGGAGAGACTGGTAGTGGCAAATCCACCCTCCTTAAGCTCCTTAACGGCTTATATACACCTACAAAAGGAAAAATATATCTGGACGAGAAGGAATACTCTTCCCTTGACCTATCTAAGCTGCCATTTAGTGTGGGGCTCGTGTTTCAATATCCAGAGTCACAACTATTTGAAGATAGTGTAATTTCTGATGTTGCCTTCGGCCCTAGGAATAAGGGTAGAAGCAAAGAAGAAGCTATTAAAGACGCAGAGAAGGCGTTGGAGACAGTAGGCCTAAAGAAGGACAAGTGGTATAAATCACCCTTTTTTTTATCCGGCGGAGAAAAGAGGAGAGCGGCTCTGGCTGGAATAATAG
>CAMEXG010000193.1 GCA_945947045.1 uncultured Spirochaetales bacterium
AAGTACACCAAGATCACAATCAACAAGATTGAAGGCTAAGGAGGCAACAGAATGGCACATAAGAAAGGTGGCGGATCATCCCGCAACGGTCGTGACTCCAATGCACAGCGCCTTGGCGTCAAAAGATTTGGTGGCCAGCTGGTAAAGGCCGGTGAAGTCATCGTGCGTCAGCACGGAACAAAGATCCATGCAGGAGAGAACTGCGGATGTGGATCAGATTATACTCTCTTTGCAAAGGTCGCAGGAACTGTAAAGTTCTATGAAAGAAAGAACAGAAAGTACTGCTCAATCGTTGCTGTTGAGGCAGAGAACTGATTCGTATTCGCCCGAGAAGCTATGTTTGGATTTTCAGACGAAACTTATATTGATGTTCAATCAGGGGATGGAGGCGCAGGTTGCGTCTCCTTCCGTCGTGAAAAGTTCGTACCTAAAGGTGGACCTGATGGTGGTGACGGCGGAAGAGGTGGAGATGTGGTCTTTGTTGTAAAAGACAATCTCAGAACCCTTGGACATTTGAAAATGGTCAGAGTATACCGCGCTGAAAATGGTCGCGGTGGTCAGGGTGCCAGAATGTATGGAAGGGATGGAAAGGATGTTGAAATTCCTGTCCCTCCTGGAACTGTAATAAAAAATGCAGAGACTGGCGAAATAATCAAAGATTTGACAGGTGAAGAAAGATATGTCTTCTTGAAAGGTGGAAAAGGGGGCTTGGGAAACTGGCACTTCAGGACTTCCACACATCAGACCCCACGCTTCGCCCAGCCTGGAGAAAAAGGTGAGGCCATGAGAATCGGTGTTGAGCTCTTAGTTATTGCCGACATCGGTTTTGTAGGGTTCCCCAACGCAGGTAAGTCGTCGCTTCTAAATCTTTTGACAAATGCCCGTAGTAAAGTTGCAGGCTATCCTTTTACAACAAAAATCCCTCAGCTTGGTGTCTTGAGAATGTATGATCAGGACATTATTCTTGCCGATATTCCGGGAATCTTGGAAGGAGCCAGTGAAGGACTTGGAATGGGATTCAAGTTCCTTCGACACATTTCCAGAACAAAAGGTCTTGCATATTTAGTCGATTTAAGTGACGAAAACTATCTTACCGCCTTCGATAAGCTTTATGCAGAGCTTAATGAATACTCCGAAGATCTGGTGAAAAAGCCTTATGTAATCATAGGTACAAAGATTGACGAAGAAGAAGGTGAAGAGAGGTTTAAGGAGCTGAAGGAAAAGTATAAAGATGTAGAGGTCTTGCCTCTTTCCATATATATGGATGAACTTTTGGAGCCTGTAAAGAAGGCATTTGTAAAGCTTAGCGGAGTATTAGATAACAAAAAGGAAGACAATGGAGGTTTTACTTCTATTGTCAACAGAGATGCGGAGTATAGAGATGAAAACTGAGAAAAAAGCTCTTTTGGGTGGGTCTTTTGATCCTGTTCATATGGGGCACATTAATCTCTTTCACAACATCTCAACCCTAACTGACATTACTACTCTATATGTTGTCCCTGCATATGTGTCGGCATTCAAAGTCGGGCATCAAAGTGCATCCTTTGACGATAGAATGGCTATGCTGAACTATGCCATCCTGGATTACAGCGACTTATATCCTTTGGATGATCTGTGTATTGTTGTATCGGATTGGGAAGGGGAACAGGGAGGCGTAAGCTATACATCCGAGACGATAAAGCACTTTTTTGAAGAGATGGAAGACAATGGAAAAGTAAACTTTATCGTAGGAACCGATATTATTCCTACACTCCCTAGATGGCATGATTGGGAATACCTGAAGGAGAAAGTCAGATTCTATTGTTTTAATAGAGGGGTGGATAAAGTCCAGGTTCCGGAAGATGTGGAGATTATTTTTATCGATAGTCCTTTGACAGAAGCTTCCAGTACAGAAATCCGAGAAGGCGACAGAAGCATGCTTTCACCTTCAGTTTTGGAGTATATCGATGATACCGGACTATACAAAGATTGAAGAATTTGTCAAAGCAAAGCTGAAGCCCTCTCGATTTATCCACAGCATCGGTGTAATGGAGATGTCAGTGCTTCTTGCCTCCCGTTTTGGTGTAGACGAAGAGAAAGCGAAAGTCGTAGGCATATATCATGATGCTTATCGATATGACAGCACTCCTGGGTCTATTGAACTTGTTGAAAAGAATGGTTACAGGGTTTGGCCGGAGGAAAGAAAAGATCCGATGCTTCTTCATGGAGCTTTGGCTGCCATAAATTTTGATTCCGATGCAGGGTGTGCTGTTTCTTCTGATATGAAAGATGCTGTCCGTCATCATACTCTCGGTCATATTTCAATGGGTAAACTCGGCGGCATACTCTATATAGCGGATTATGCGGAAAAGGGCAGAAAACACTTAAGCGAGGATGAGAGAAGAGAGATACTTGGTAAAGAGACTTTGGAGTCTATGATAATCTACATCATGGACAAAAGCCGTGGTTATCTTTTGTCCTGTGGAATAGAAGAAGCGGGAGTCAGTAAAGAGCTCTATAAGTTTTTGAAAGAGGGTGGACGTCTATGAAAAAGATTCTTTTTCTTTTACTTTTGACACTTCTTCTTTTATCTTGTTCTAAAAAAGTTGAAAACATCGGAGTATGGAGTGAAGAGGGTGCTGTAATTTACTCCAATAAAGATGAAGGTGGAAAAATAGTAATAGAAAAGGAATTAATGGCTGCTTTAGTCGTGGACGGAGAAGTGGTCGGCGATATGTTTCAGAACATAGAGATGTATCGGCTATCCCCATCGGAGTGGAGACAGAGGAACATCGTAATGTCTTCTCTATTGTCTGTAACAGGAGATGAAAGCATAGAAAAGGCATACGAGAACAATAATAAACTTCTGAGGAAGTCCCAATGGTCAGATAGTATGGCCCCCATATCCAGTGGTTTTGATGAAAGATTATTGGTATATGTGAAAGAAAATGGGGGTGATTACAATTTATATAAAGGTGAAAATGCCATAAGCGGCATTTCTATTGAAGGAAACGAAGAAAAGATAAGAGTCTTTCTAAAAAAATGGATAAAGGCTATAGTTGGATAGGACAGGAAGGAATATGAAAGAAGATATTCAGAAAAAAACAGATAGGATCAAGAACTATTTAGAGGAACATAACTGTCAGGATGTAACTGTTGTTGACATGGCACAGTCATCATGGACAGATGCATTTGTAATTGGAACAGTCAACTCTGTAGGACACTTAAAGGGTGTAGTACACCAGCTTTGGGATGAAATCAACGATCTTGGTCTTAAAGTCAATAACAGACATAAGACCCCGGGAGATGATGGATGGGAGCTTATTGACTGTGGTGAAAT
>CAMEXG010000194.1 GCA_945947045.1 uncultured Spirochaetales bacterium
ACTGTAATCAAGAATGAGGTTGGCTATATCCTTGTGGGCGATGAAAAGCTCAAAGGTGAGGTCATTAGAATCACAGGTGAAGTTGCCGACCTTCAGATTTATGAAGATACATCGGGAATTAAGGTTGGAGATCAAGTAAAATTCACTGGAGAACTGTTGTCTGTAGAGTTGGGACCTGGTCTATTGACCCAAGTCTTCGACGGTCTTCAGAACCCTCTCCCTCAGCTTGCTGAGAAGTGCGGCTTCTTCTTGCAGCGTGGTGTTTATCTGGATCCTATTCCAAATAAGGATTGGGAGTTTACTCCTTGTGTAAAGAAAGGAGATTTAGTATCCGGGGGAGACGCTGTAGGTAGCGTTCAGGAACTCTTGTTCACCCATAAGATTTTTGTACCTTTTACTCTTCCTGGAGTTTGGACAGTAGAGTCTGTTGTGGAGAAGGGTGTTTATTCTGTCCGTGATACCGTAGCCGTCATATCTAACGACAGGGGTGATAAAAAAGAGCTTTCAATGATCATCACTCAGCCTGTAAAGGTTCCTATCAAGTGTTACGAAGAGAGAGTAAGGCCAGATGAGCCGATGGTGACGAAAATCAGACTTATCGACACCTTCCTTCCTGTAGCAAAGGGAGGTACATACTGTATTCCTGGACCATTCGGTGCTGGAAAGACAGTTCTCCAGCATCTTACAAGTAAGAATGCAGACGTGGATGTAGTAATCATCGCTGCTTGCGGTGAACGTGCAGGTGAAGTTGTTGAGACACTTAAGGAATTCCCTGAACTCATTGACCCTAAGACTGGCAGATCCCTAATGGAGAGAACCATCATCATTTGTAATACATCAAGTATGCCTGTCGCCGCTCGTGAAGCCAGTGTATACACTGCTGTAACAATGGCTGAATACTATAGAAATATGGGGCTTGATGTACTTCTTCTTGCCGATAGTACTTCCCGTTGGGCTCAGGCAATGAGAGAAATGAGCGGAAGACTTGAAGAAATCCCTGGAGACGAAGCTTTCCCTGCCTATCTTGAATCTAGAATTGCAGAGTTTTATGAGAGAGCAGGTAAAGTAAGGCTCCGTGACGGTTCCTATGGTTCTGTTACAATCGGAGGAACGGTATCTCCTGCAGGCGGTAACTTCGAAGAGCCGGTTACACAGGCGACTCTTAAAGTCGTCGGTGCATTCCATGGCCTCTCTCGTGAAAGATCGGATGCGAGAAAATACCCAGCCATCGACCCATTGGATTCTTGGAGTACATATGAAGGAGTAATCCCTAAGAACGATGTGGATTATGCATACTCTTTTGTCAGACGTGGAAGTGAAGTCGGACAGATGATGAAGGTCGTCGGAGAAGAAGGAACCACACTTGAAGACTACATCGTCTACCAGAAGGGAGAATTCGTAGATTCATGCTATTACCAGCAGAACTCCTTCGATCCGGTGGATGCAACAGTTACAATCGACAGACAGAAGCATGTCTTCTCTGTCCTTTTGGATATTCTCTCTTCCGACTACCAGCTGAAGGATAAGAAGGATGCAAGAAACTTCTTCAACCAGCTGAGACAGCGTTTCCTGGATTGGAATGGTACTCCTGAAAACACACCTGAGTATGAAAAAGGTGAGAAGGAGATCAGATCGTTCTTTGAAGAGAGAAAGAGGTGAGTCATGCAGAAGGTATATACAAAGATCGAATCAATAGTAGGAAACGTCATCTCTGTAAAGGCTGATGGCGTAAGAAGTGGAGACTTGGCTGAAGTTACTACAAGTACAGGTAAGTCTTATGCCAACGTAATTAAGCTTGACGGAGATCTGGTTTCACTTCAGGTTTTCTCCGGTGCCAGCGGTATCAGCACAGGAGACAGCGTCAGATTCCTGGGCGTTCCTATGAGAGTCAGTTTTTCTGATAATCTTCTTGGAAGAGTATTTGACGGAGCAGGAAAGCCAAGGGACAATGGTCCGGAACTGGAAGACAACATGATTCCAATCGGAGGTCCATCTGTAAACCCTGCGCGAAGAATCGTACCAAAGAACATGATTCGTACAGGAATCCCCATGATCGATGTCTTCAATACTCTCGTTGAGTCTCAGAAGCTTCCTATCTTCTCAATAAGCGGTGAACCATATAACCAGCTTTTGGCCCGCATCGCCATGCAGGCTGAAGTCGACATCATCGTCTTGGGAGGCATGGGACTTAAGTATGACGACTATCTCTTCTTCAGAGATACTCTAAATAAATCTGGTGCTCTTTCCCGTACTGTCATGTTTATTCATACTGCAGCCGACCCGACTGTAGAGTGTACACTGGTACCGGATCTTTCTCTGGCTGTAGCAGAGCAGTTTGCTCTCCAAGGCAAGAAAGTCCTTGTACTTTTGACAGATATGACAAACTATGCAGACTCATTGAAAGAGATGGCGATCACCATGGACCAGGTTCCTTCAAATAGAGGTTACCCGGGAGACTTGTATTCCCAGCTGGCAGCTAGATATGAGAAGGCCGTAGACTTTGAAGGTGCCGGATCTGTTACTATTCTCGGTGTCACTACTATGCCTGGAGACGATGTCACACACCCTGTTCCAGATAACACAGGATACATCACAGAAGGCCAGTATTATCTTAAGCATGGTCACATCGAGCCATTCGGATCACTATCTCGTCTTAAGCAGAACGTCAACAAAGACACAAGAGATGACCATAGAGCCCTGATGGACGGTATGATCAAACTCTATGCTTCTTATAAGGATTCTCTGGAAAAGAAGAGCATGGGATTCTTGATGTCAGATTGGGACGAAAAGCTTCTTAAGTATGGTGAAATGTTCGAAAAACAGCTTATGGACTTGAGTGTCAATATTCCTTTGGAAGAGGCGTTGGATACTGGATGGAAGATTCTCAGCCAGTGTTTCTCTCCAGAAGAGACACTTTTGAAGTCTGACTTGATCGCCAAGTATTGGCCTAAGTGAGGGTAGAAGACTGTGGCGAAGATTAAGCTGACAAAGAATGAGCAGAAGAAGCAGAAAGACTCCTTGAAGCAGTTTACACGCTATCTGCCCACACTTCAGCTTAAAAAACAGCAGCTTCAGACTGTAATACGTCAAAGCCATGCTGAAATAGAAGAGTTGAAGGTGAAGCAGAAAGAGGCTGTAGATGGCATGAAGAGTTGGATTGCCGTCTATGGTGAAAACAGCTCTTGGAGTGAGGATCGCTCTATCTCTCATCTTGTAAAAGTAAAGGAAGTCAAAAAGACCAAGGGAAATATCGCAGGTGTCTAAGTACCTGTATTCCAATCTTTGGTCTTTG
>CAMEXG010000195.1 GCA_945947045.1 uncultured Spirochaetales bacterium
TTTTCTCTCATAAAGCTTGTATATCGCTCGATCCCCATGAGGATAATCTCTTCGTCTATTAAGCTCTCGTGATCGAATAGATTCATAAGCTCGTCAAAGCTTTTCATATCTTCTCTTTTCATAATATCCTCTCCATCACTCTTTAGAGTGAAAGAGAACAAATAGCTAAAGGATAGTGACTAGAAAACAGATCTTAGTCTAAGCCGACTAGGTTATCGAAGTCTCGGGCTTTAAGATTGACAAAAGCGCTGTCAGGGAGAGAAGAAAAGTCAGAAGATGAGAGGCGATGGGCCATATTCATCTTTCCTTTCTCAACTAGCCTCTGTACGCTGATTAAGCCTGCAAAGTTTTCTTTTTTACTCATAGATTCCAGTATTGTCATCACTTTTTCTTTGAGTCCTTTTCCTGGTTTATATCCCTCTTTTGAGACAAGGAATGAGAAATAAGCCCAGAGATCATCAAGAGTAAGGGAAGAAAAGTGGAGAGTATAGGGGAAGGTTGAAAGAGTATTAGGGCTTATAGATAAATACTCTTTCATACTTCTCTCGCTTAACGAGAGAATGACTACCAGTTTTCTTTTGTATTCATCTATAAGTTTCATAATGGAAGTAAGGAGAGAATACTCCTCTTCCTCACTTATGCCTCTTTCTCCCCAGTCAATATAAACAACACCACCTTTATTATCATCAAAAGCTCTCTTTATAAGATTAATAGTGTCATTTGGGTTCTTTGATATTACTTCGCCTTTGGTAATAATCTTGAAACTGTCTTTTACAATAAGACCACATTGATGGAGAATTCCGGTGTAGAGCTTTGCTGTGGTTTTCTTTCCTCTTCCTCTATCTCCATAGAAAACCATATTGAGAGATGGGATATCTGTCGTTATATCATAAGGATTCTCTCTCCAATCATTGTAGCTCTCTCTATAGATTGGCTTCATAGAGAGGCCCCTTAGTTTTCTTTCTTCCATTCTTTCATGCTGGGAGAGGATATCGGAAATAAGAGCCTTGGCTTCCTTTTGTAGTGGTTCTTCTTTCAAAGCGTCCATGGGGCTATTGTTTTCATTTCTATAAAAAGAATTAAGCAAAGAGGCTCTGAACTTCTTTTTGTTCTCTTCCTCTTTTTCATCTTTGTATCCATAAATATTACCTTGAAAATCAGATACAAAGCCTTCATCAAAGTACTTCTGGTCAGAGTTGTCTATTTGTTTGTAGATATACTTATAATCAATGTATAGGTCCTCATCATAGCTCTTTCTTGCAATGATCTTTAAGTCTTCTTTTGTATATCCTGGGTCTTCGAGTAATACAAAACGATAGTCCTGACACTTTTCTTTTATTGCTGTAACTAGGCCTTCTGAGTACCTATAGCATTCAAGAATAGTAATCTTTCCTTGATTATTTGCCATGCTTTGGGCAAGGCTCTTTGCTTCTGGATCAGAAGAGATGATTGGGTGACTGAGATAGAGGGAGAACACCACAGGCGAGTCAGTTGCTCTCTTATACAATTCATCCACCAGGCTCCAGTTTGAATCATATCCGCTATAATCCTTCTCGAGAGAAAGAGTGAAATAAGAAGAGCTGGATGTCATACCATTCTCTCTAAGAGAAGAGATGAGAGCTTCCCTCATAGCTTCTCTTCTGTCGCTTTCTTCTGAGACGATATAGTAGAAGACGTTAGAATTGTGGGGTTTATCGTTTTTGATCCTCTCTATTTTACTTCTAAGGCTCATTGGATACTCTACAGACATCGGCATATGAAGTTTTCCCGTAGGAACATCCAATACTTCGACCATCTCATACAATTGAGATGGAGAAAGCTTTTTAGATAAGCGAGGGGGATAATAGATATAGTCTTTGTTTCTTGCTTCCTTATTATACTCCTGATAAATACTATTACTAATCTTCTCTCTGGAGAATTTACTTTCTTCTAGATTCATATATTCCAAGAAGTCATAGAAACAGGAGAGACAGGACTTAGTGGAATAATAAGCGACATAAAGAGATTCTTCATCAAGAAGATAAGGGAAGATGAAGAATGTACCAAGTTTTTCTACTTTTCCCGCTGCAGTCTTGGCTTTTCTTATAATTTCTTCCTTTTTTATTCCCTTGAGTTCTTCTGTTAATTCTATGACTGACTTGTAGTACATATTTATCTCCAATACTTAGATAGAACGAAAAGGGAGAGAGAGCAAAAGGCAGAAGGAAGAAATTACAAAAACAATGGAATGGATACTCTCTTCCTGGTAGAATACAAACATGACAAAGGAGCAGTATCTAAAATTCCTTTCAGAGATATATACAAAAAGATGGAAGCCATCTCTCTCCGTCTTCTGTCAACCACTATGGTAATGAAGCGTTACGAATGATAAATATCTTTGTGAAAAAGTGGTTCCCAGAGTATGAAACTGTATTTGATATCTCATCTTTTTCCGAACTATGTGAAATAAAGAAAAAGATACTGGAAGATCCTGAATTCAAATCCCTTGATTCCAGAGGTAATCAAATGTATTCTGCAGGCTTTAACAGATACATGGAGTTTGCTGATGGTACACTGCTAATAAACAAGAAAGACTATATTCCACTTTTGGACATGAAGGAACCTGTCAAATATACTCCTGTGTGTAAGGAACGCTTGATCCAAGTAAGAGATAGGCTGAAAATCCTGCAGATAGAAAAAGCATGTAATTATTCATGCCAAATCGATTACTCACATAAGACGTTTATCTCTATTTCTTCCGGCCACCAATATATGGAAGGGCACCATATAATACCTCTTAGTCAACAAGTTGACTTTGAATATAGCCTTGACTGTTATCCCAACATTATTGTTCTCTGCCCCAATTGCCATAGATTTATGCATTATGGACTAGAAAAAGAGAAGAGAGAAGAATTGATTGCCATATATGAAGATAGGGCGGAGAGATATTCAAATTGCGGTATTAATCTAGATCGTGCTGAATTTCTAGAGAGAACTGAGAATTCTTATCGTCGTCCTTTTTAATCTTGGCGTAATATTTCTTACGGCTATTATTTCATTGTCAATAGAAAAGATTCTCCCTTATTTAAGCATCTGATAAGATGACAGTTTATGTCATAGGAAGCGAGTTCTGCGTCTTTCTGTTCTCACTCCCTAATAGTTTACGTTTGCCTTCTCTAGGTATTAGCCCCTTAATAAGAGGGGTAGGGCAAAGTAAATTACCAATCAACCTCGATTTCACCTGTGGCATTGATGAAATCCAAAGCTGTACGAGCCTTTGCATACTCTTC
>CAMEXG010000196.1 GCA_945947045.1 uncultured Spirochaetales bacterium
CCCAAAGCCTCCTCCACAAGAGTGGAAAGAGACATTGTCCCAAGATCCAATTTATCCAACTCTTCGTCGATTCTTGTCTTCATTATCCGAACCTCCCTGTAATGTAGTCTTCCGTACGCTTATCTTGAGGAGAGTAGAACATCTTCGTAGTCTCTCCATACTCCACCATCTCACCCAAGAGGAAGAATGCAGTCATATCGCTGATACGTAATGCCTGCTGCATATTGTGTGTAACGATTACGATTGTGTATCGATCTTTTAGTGTAAGTAAAAGCTCCTCTATCTTTTCAGTGCTTATAGGGTCAAGGGCGCTTGTAGGTTCATCCAACAACAATACATCCGGCTCCACAGCTAAGGCCCTTGCTATACACAGCCTCTGCATCTGGCCTCCGCTGAGACCCATGGCAGATGAATTAAGCCTATCTTTTACTTCATCCCATAATCCTGCTTCAGAGAGGGCCTTCTCCACTGTCTCCTGAAGTTTCACCTTATTCCTCAGGCCATGTGTTTTTGGTCCATAAGCAATGTTCTCAAATATAGAGAAAGGAAATGGATTGGGTTTCTGAAAAACCATGCCTACATTTTTCCTCAGTTTTGCAGTATCGGAAGAAGGAGAGTAAATATCCAAGCCGTTATAATATATCTTTCCTTCGATTCTACAGTCTTTAATAAGGTCGTTCATTCTATTGAGGCACCTCAGGAATGTACTCTTTCCACACCCCGATGGTCCAATAAGAGACACTATCTGCTTCTCACCAATAGAAATATCTATACCTTTCAATGCTTCTTTTTCGCCGTAGAAGAGATGAAGATTCTCTGTCTTCATTTTTTCACTCATTCTTTCCTCCTACCATTTTACCAAGTCTGTTTGATATAAAGTTCACAATAAGAACCAAAACCATCAGTACTGCAGCAACTGCCCTAGCCTCCTCCATATGGAGGCCTTCGCTTGTAAGAGCATACATATGGACCGACAAGGTACGGGCTGGAGATAATAGACTCTCCGCCATTCCCGTGGCTGTTCCCGCTGTATAAATCAGAGCCGCACTTTCTCCCAATACTCTTCCCATTCCAAGTATTATTCCTGATATAATTCCTGGCATTGCAGAGGGAAGAAGGACCTTGGAGATAGTCCTGAGTTTTCCCGCACCCAGTGCCAACGAACTCTCTTCCAGCCCCTTGGAAAGGGCAAGGAAGGCTTCTTCACTGGTTCTCATTATTAAAGGCAGAATCATAATGGCCATAGTAAGGGCGCCGGAAACCAGAGAGTATCCGAGGCCACAGTATGTGGAGAAAAATATATTCCCAAAGAGCCCATAGACAATCGAAGGAATACCTGAAAGAGTCTCACTGGTCATTCTTATTACCTTTACGACAGCCCCCTCTTTTTTGTATTGAGTCAGGAAGATTGCAGCTCCTATTCCAAGCGGAATAGCTATAGTAAGAGACAATGCAATCATCAGGAGTGTATTTATGATGGCAGGCATCATAGATACGTTTTCACTGTTATATTTCCATTGGAAGAGAGTCGGCTTAAGCTGGGGAATACCGAGAACAAGTACATAAAGAATAATACTGGCCAAAATAAGGAGTACGACAAATGCCGATACTCTCAATCCTCCGCCTATTATCTTCGATTTCCAATTCTTCATTTTTTCCTCCTAATAAGAGAAAAAGAGAGATTCAGGATCAAAACAAACACGAAGAGTACAGCACCTGTTGCTATCAAAGCTTCTCTATGAAGGTCTGTTGCGTATCCCATCTCCAAGACAATGTTGGCTGTCATGGTTCTGACTCCATCCAATACACTCCCTGGGATTCTAGGCTGGTTTCCAGCTACCATTACCACAGCCATCGTCTCTCCGATACTTCGTCCCACACCAAGAATCACAGATGATAGAATTCCTGATGAAGCAGCTGGCACCATTACTCTAAAGACTGCTTTTTCTTTCGTATCTCCTAGTGCAAGGGCACCTTCCAACAAGCTGTTGTCCAAAGCCCTCAAAGAGCTTTCAGAGACAGTGATGATAGTAGGCAGAATCATGAAAGAAAGAAGAACAGATGCAGTCAGGATACTTTTTCCACTACCAAAGATGGATCTGAAAAGCGGAACTAGAACCATAAGGCCGAAGAAGCCATAAACGATGGATGGTATTCCAGAGAGTAATTCAACTGCCGGCTTCATTACTCTATACAACCTTTTAGGAGCAAAATATGTCATATAAAGAGCTGTAAACAATCCCAATGGCACTCCGATTAATATTGATATTCCTGTTACATACACAGATCCTACGCTCATAGGGAATATGCCATAGATATCATTACCTGGCTTCCAAATCTTACCAAAGAGGAAATTCAGCGGACCTATCTCGAGAATTGTAGGGAAAGCCGAAGCAAATAGAAACAGGGAGATGACCACAACCGCCAGCACTGAAAATAGTGCGGCGGCTGCGAACAAGAACTTAAATAGTCCTTCCTTCTTCATTAGAGACCTGCCCAAGTGGTTACTGTGCCCTTGTATATGTCCCTAATCGTTTCTGAGGAGAGACCCTTAACTGCGTTTTCATTGTTAACGATGACTGCAATACCATCCATTGCCATCACCTTGAATTCAAGCCCCTTCTCAAGTTCACTGGCTTTTAGGTTTCTTGAAGCGAGACCGATATCACTCTTACCAGATATTGCATCGTTGACGCCTGTTGTAGAGTCAGACTGCATAAGTGTCACCTTCACATCCGGATTAAGTGTCATATATGCTTCGACCAAAACTTCCATTACAGGGTAGACAGAGGAGGAGCCGCTGATTGTTACACTGCCGCTTTTCTTGCTGCTTTCATAAGCATACTTATTACCGTCATCAACGCGGATATATCCCTTCTTTTCAACAATATCCTGACCGTTTGAGCTCATGACGAACTTCAAGAAGTCTTCAGCTGTTTCAGAAAGTGTCTTATATGCCATTACAAATGGTCTTGAAATCTTATATTCACCACTCTTTACACTTTCAGTTGTTGGATATACGCCATCAACTTCAATAGCTTTTACCTTATCAGAAAGAGAACCCAAAGAGATGTAACCGATAGCATTCTTGTCGCCTTCTACTGTTGTAATGACAACAGATGTAGAAGAAGCAATCTCAGCATCCAGTGTTGTCTGGTCGACCTTTACTCCGTCAATCTTTTCTTCAACGCCTGTAAGCTCGACAAAGGCGCCTCTTGTTCCACTGCCTTCTTCTCTGCTGATAACATTGATTCTACTATTTGTTTCTG
>CAMEXG010000197.1 GCA_945947045.1 uncultured Spirochaetales bacterium
AATTCTATAGATAACGTTGGCAGAAATCAGATGGAGACATGATAATGGAATCAGAAGGATAATGTGCAAGATTTCCTGTTACTAGAATCGCATTACAATACTTCGCGACTTCATAGAATTTTCTATCAGTTTCATCCCTTTCGAAGGACACTTCTGGAATTGTATCTGCAATAACAGAAATACCATTCTTTATCAGAGGTTCGAGAATCGCATTTATTTCCCATTCGTAGAATTTGAACTTTGGATAATGCAATACACGATGATATTCTTCCAAAATGCGGTAATCATAGCAGGCAGTAAACTTTCTGGCGAAAACAGCATTCAGAATATTACTTGCATTTCGTCCTGGTGACCAAGCAGCAGAAATAAGAATGCTAGTATCAAGGACAATATTCATGTCATTTGCTCTTCTTTGCCTCTGATACGAGGTTCTCTATATCGTTATCTGACATAAATCCATCCATTGCAGCCCTTTGACGCATATTGTTAAGAGCGATCATGGCTTTTGCCTGACGGACTGTTTGCACCATTTCATCAAAGCATCCTTCTGGAATCTCAATCATTATGGCAGAGGGTCTGCCATTGTTTGTGATTATGACTTCGTCTCCTTTCTGTAGGTCTGACCACATTTTTTTAGAATCTGTACGTAAATCACGAATAGAGTAAAAGTTCATATCTATCACCTCGAGTAACAATATGGTACACAAATGTGTCCATAAAGTCATTATGAAGAAAAGTTGAAAACCAACAACAGATTATTAACCTATAGTTCTCTTTAATTTTAGCTATAGTCGTAAATCGGTGTATAATAAGAGCGAAATATAGACAGTGAGGAGAAAAAATCCAAATAGTAGTTACCATATAACAGGAGATTATGTTGATGAAGAATATGATTTACTGCGTAAGTTTGCCAATTATCATTATTCATCTTCTGTGAACGCTGAAGCGACTATAGATGATTTGAATATTGACTACCTAAAAGAGTATGTTGCAGGTATAAGTGCCAGAGAGATTATGAATAATCTCATTAAGATTCAGATGGCAAGATCCTTGCATATGCTTGATAAAAACGATCCCACGGAGAATATCATATGATGGGCAAAAAGGATAGAAACATCGCCCTATCCTTTTAATGCACTTAGAGAAGCTGTTTTTAATTCTCTCATGCATAATGATTGGTCAACTGGTCAATCAATATTTATCAAGGTATATGCCCATAAACTTGTAATTTCTAATCGTTCGATAGTGGATAAGGGTTGGACAGTTGAGAAGCATAGTTCAAGACACATTAATCCATTGATTTCCTCTGTTTTCTCTAAAGCTGGTTTTGTTGAAAAATTTGGAACAGGTATTTCCAAAATTCTGGATGCTTGTAAAAATGAAGGTAATCCCGAACCAATCTTTGACACTGCATCTGATGGGTTCGATTTTACAGTAACATTTGAGGTTTCAGAGTTATATCTAGCTCTTGAAAAATATAGAGAAAGTCTGGATCCAAAATCTGGTTTTGTAGATTATAAAAAAGTAATTGCTTCAATTGATTCAGGAACAATGAAATACCCAGATTCTAGTATAAAGAATCTTGTAAGTACTACTAGTGACCCTGATGGCACTAATGACCCTAATATTGACCCTAATGATGACACTGATACTGTACCAGATGGAGTTATCATTCCAGCCCCAGATGATGAATCACCTGAAATAACGGAGGCTGAGGCAGCAAGGGCTCGATTTGCACATGAATCTCACCCTGAATGGTATAGGACCGTTCCTGTAAAGCAGCAGATATCCATAAAAATCGACAAGGATATATTAGAGGCGTTGAAGGCTGAAGGAAAAGGATACCAGACAAGAATCAATAAGATTTAAGAGACTCTGTTCTAGGTTCGTAAATCATACATTTGCAATAAGTCCACCACAGAAATAATCGAAGATATGGAAAAAGTAGGATAGGGAGCATTGATTATTTCATCGTTACCAAAGCAATCTTTAAATGTACTTCTAGACTGATGACAGTTACCACTAAGAGACTCATTCTTGAGCACTTTTAATAAGTTAAGTGACAGTATAGACATAAAATATGTGGTGCTATACTGTATAATGCCTTACAATTGCATTATGAAAAAATATTCGCCCTTCCTATTCTTGCTGATTTTGTTTTCTCTTTTTATCTCCTGCACGACAACAAACACTCCCTATACATCAGAAGAGGAGTACGCAGTATACCAGAAACATAGGGAGGACATAAAAACTCTTGATGACCTGACCGCTTTTCTCACTAAGATTAATTATCAGGAAGGACCCAATGATTATGACCACCCATTTTTCTACAAAGGAAGAGAATGGTCCGTAAATATGACGGCTTATAGAGTTTATCTCAGGAACTTCGGAAACTGTGGAGGAAGTGCTACTCTTTTTTGTGACCTCTTGGCTGGCGATTATGAAGAAATGGGATACATATACAGACGCGATTCAAGAGGTGGTCATGGCTTGAACTACTTTAAGGATTACGCAGGAAAATATCATATCCTTGATGTTTCTGCCTTTTCCAAAGAGTATGGATATGGGAATCATATTGTAAAAGATACTCTCCAGGAATGTGCCGATGAGTATATCAGAAGGATGAACTATAACTATAATAGGGGAGTTCTCGACTGGTATGTAAGAAGCCTGTACGCAATCAAATGCCTCAATGGAGAGCCATATCCACCTGTTTCAACAAAACCTATAATGGAAGGTTATTTCCCGGGTTACTTTCCTCTCTCTTTAGAGCCGCTTGTCACAGAACTATATGTAAGGGAAGACAAGAAAGAGAATAAAATGCTTTTTGCTTCCTATGATATCCCTTACAAGTCATATCCAAAGGGATTAGGATATAATGAATACATTGAAGTGTTCGAGTAATAAATCTTTTTTATATAAGTAAATATTTTAGGTTATCAAGTGGGTCTTGCTTAATGCTTGGCCTCTTTTATCTATCTAATTTGTATTCCTTTGTATCCAATCATTCATACTTTTGAAGACTCCATAATGAGATGAGAGTTTGCTTTTATTGAATCCATATACCTTTGGGTCTCTTCCTCAGAAAAGCCGAATACTTCTTTAATTGAATAAGAGGGCAGACTGCATGTCATATGGTGAAAGCGGTCCTTAATATCGGGTTTCTCAACATAAACCATAACAGTACCGTCTTCCTTTAGCT
>CAMEXG010000198.1 GCA_945947045.1 uncultured Spirochaetales bacterium
CCCCCTTATAGAATATGTGGGGGGTAGGGTCAATAGGAATAAACATAATATTTTTAAAAAAACCCCAAAAAGGAAAAAATATGTCTCTAAAGGGTAATTGACCAAAGAAAAGTAAAAGTTCAACGTGTTGCGAGGGAGAATAACATGGACAAGCTCTTCTCGAGAGATGATCTAAAAAAACTATATATTCCAATACTGATTGAGATTCTTCTCACTGTAAGCGTAGGCGTTGCAGATACTATGATGGTATCGCAGGCTGGCGAGACTGCAGTAAGCGGCGTCAGTTGCTTCAATACTATCCAAAACTTTCTTATTGCACTTTTTTCCGCCTTTGCTACCGGTGGCAGCGTAGTTGTGGGCCAGATACTGGGCATGAAGAATATAGATAGAGCAAAAAATGCAGTAAAAGATTTAATGTATCTTACTATACTTGTTTCTGTACTTCTCTCTATTGTCTTTATTGTACTGAAAGAGCCTCTATTGCGGCTTATCTATGGAGAGAGCGAAGAAGCGGTGATAACCGCCGCCCTTGATTATGCAGCACCTATTCTGATATCACTACCCTTTCTTGCTTCACAAAGCTCATTAAATGCCATTCTGAGAGTTCAAGGAAAGACAAAAACCACAATGTGGACTTCAATTATTGCAAATGTAATAAATATTGTAGGCAACGCAGTCTTTATTCTCGTTTTCCACATGGGGGCTTTAGGAGTAGGCATAGCCACTCTCATTTCCAGAATTGTTTCTGCTATGATTCTTTTCATTGCATCTAGGAGTAAAAAGCTACAAGCTCCATTTGAGAAGATTCTTCAAATCAGACACAAAGGTAACATGATGGGGACAATATTCTCTATCGCTCTTCCTTCCGGATTGGAAAACTCAATATTCCAACTTGGAAAGATTGTAATGATCGCTACAATTGCACAGTGCGGTACTTCTTCTATGGCTGCATTCTCCGTCCTTGACAACATAGGAACCTTTTCCAACATCACAGGTCAGGCTGCAGGCCAGACACTGATGGTTGTCGGCGGATATGCCGCAGGTGCAGGACGCTTCGATGAATCAAGAAGGCTGACAAAGGTTTTTATGGAAATAGCCTATGGAACAATGGCTTTATTAGCTGTGGTGCTATTTATATTCCTAAAACCAATCATCTCAATTTACTCTTTCTCCCCAGAAACGGCAAAGTTAGCTTATAGAATTCTTTCTGAATATATGGTCTGGTCTACTCTCGTATGGCCTCTTTCTTTCTCTTTTCCAAATATTCTAAAAAGCGCTGGAGATGTAAAATTCACAATGATAGTAGCGATACTATCAATGTGGATTTTCAGAGTCTTCCTTGCCAGGGTCCTTGGTATATACTTGGGCTTCGGTATAGTCGGAGTAATGTGGGGCATGTACATCGACTGGGTAGTTAGATCTATTGCTTTTGTCATAAGATACAGAAGTGGAGTATGGACTGAAAAAAGGATAAAAGAATGAAGAATATAAGAGTAAGTGCAGCCGTAATACATAGAGATGGAAAAATATTCGCCACTCAGCGTGGGTATGGTGAATACAAAGGGAAATGGGAATTTCCTGGAGGAAAGAGAGAAGAAGGGGAAAGCGGAGAAGAAGCTCTGTATAGGGAGATTAGAGAAGAGTTAGATTCTAAAGTAGAAATAGAGAAACTAATCTGCACCACAGACTTCGACTACCCCACTTTCCACCTTACAATGGATGTATATCTTGCTTCTCTTGTTGAAGGGAAACTGACACTATTGGAGCACGAAGACGCAAAATGGGTGTCTCTCGATTCCATTGATAATCTTGATTGGCTTCCAGCCGATTGGAGCGTAATAGATGAAATCAAGAAACACTTCAGCGATAGTCTATAATTAAAGATTTCTTAGCATTTCAAGTATATCACCTGCAGATGGAGGGCATTTTACAACTTTATTCTTTGCCCCGCTGCAGCAGGCACCTACACCGATTTCCATACTCTTTCCTCTCCATCCCTGGCCTATTGCGATTCTCTCGCCGTTCAGGACATATAGCTCTCCTTCATCCTCCATTCTCTTCAAGGCATGAATAAGATTAGCATAACAACAGGAACAGGCAGACTTAGGATCTGTCAAATTCGAGAGTCTTCTTGCATAATGCTGGGGAATAGCTATATTTGAGTTCTCTGGTTTATTTAGCTCGATTATCTTTGCTTTATCCAAGTCAGCACACCCTGCACCCATTTCTTCTCCCAAAGGTATATATTCCACATCTGAGATATCGAAGCCCATGAGAGAAGCACAGTATGTGTCTATTAATACACTGTCCTCTCCTATCATCATTCTTCCTGTCTCCACAGGGTTTCCACCTTCTTCGAAATCCAAGTCTCCGCAGATACTGTCAACGATTGTTACAGATGGAGAATAGACGGCATTTAGGGCGGCAATAGGAAGCATCAAGCCTTTCTGGTGAAATAGTCTCTTCGACCTGTCGCTTAATATACCTTTCAAGTTCTTCATTGCACATGTCATATTGGTCTGACAGTGTCCCTTCATTACAGGGAGATTTATTAGGTAATCTGTATCAAGGACCTTCTGTGAAATCTCCATGTCGATTCCTCCGGCACTCTTTCTTACATACCTGTCTTTCTTAAGATCAAATAAGCTTACTCCATATTTCTTGGCAACACTATGGTATCCATTTACTCTGAAAGCTCTCTCTGTATCATCACCAACCCAAGAACCTTCAAGAATTGAGATGTTCTTAAAACCATTGTCATGAAGATATTCGATTACTTCTGTGATTATCTCCATGTGGGTAGTTGCGCCGGTATCCGGTGTCGCTGCAATTACCAGATTAGGTTTAAGAGCGATCTTAGCATCTTTATCCTCTATTTTAGATGCCATGTCATAGTCTTCTAATAGACGTCTGGTCATAGCTGCTATTTCTTTTCCGTATATTACTCTGATTTCTTTACTTTTCATGATGATAGTTTATAGGTTTATTATTGGCATTGTGAAGAGATTAAAAACGATTATTCTCTTCACAAAAAATCATATTTTCCTTTATTTTTCACTATTTTCTAAAAAGCTATAGACAAAGTACCACGATTTGATTTACATTCTTTTTGCTCGGGCGCGTAACTCAGCGGGAGAGTGCCACCTTGACGTGGTGGAAGTCGTAGGTTCAATCCCTGCCGCGCCCATT
>CAMEXG010000199.1 GCA_945947045.1 uncultured Spirochaetales bacterium
CGTGGAAGGATGGAAGACAGTGTAGGAAAATAGCATCCTTTCCTGCTTTTTCCATGACGCTGGAATTTACTTGATAGGGTAGTAAATCCTCAATTCTTTCTTTCCAGACTTCTTCCTTCTCTCCCATAGACACCCAGACATCTGTATAGATGACATCTGCACCGCTTACTGCTTTATCTACATCGCTTTCAAGACTGATCTTCGCACCTGTCTCTTTTGCGATCTCTTTGCATTTTTCTACAATCTCTTTTGGTGGAAAGTATTTTTCAGGAGCAACAGCTGTATACTCAAGTCCCATCTTTGCACATCCTATCATCATGGATACTCCCATGTTGAATCTGGCGTCACCCATGAAACAGAGTTTGATGCCTTTTAGCTTGCCGAAGTGCTCTTTGATAGTAAGAAGGGTTGCAAGAATCTGAGTAGGATGGAATTCATCTGTAAGCCCGTTCCAAACAGGAACACCGCTATACTTGGCAAGTTCCTCGACTCTTTCCTGTCCAAAACCTCTATATTCAATACCGTCAAACATTCTTCCCAATACTTTCGCTGTATCGCTGATGGATTCTTTCTTTCCGATCTGAGAGCCTTTTGAGTCTAGATAAACAGCATGCATCCCCAAGTCTGCAGCAGCAACTTCAAAGGCACAGCGTGTTCTTGTGCTGGTCTTTTCAAAGATGAGAGCTACATTTTTCCCTTCGTGGATCTTATGGCTTACCCCCTCTTTTTTCATTTTCTTATATTCAGCTGCAGTCTCGATCATATATTCTATTTCTTCAGGAGTGAAATCCAGAAGTGTAAGAAAGCTTTTTCCTTTGAGATTAATATCTGACATTTAATTCTCCTTTAATATGTACTTAATCTGTTCTTCTACGTTTTCCTTAGCTGTGCCTCCAAAACTGACTCTCTTGTTGACACAAACCATTAAGTCGATGGCTGTATATAAGTCTTCTTCAAAGAAAGGTGAATACTCTTTATATTTTTCGAGAGGTACTTTAGATAACACGAGACTGTTTTCCTCGCAATATGAGACGATCTCTCCGCTTATCCTATATGATTCTCTGAATGGAACTCCTTTCTTCGTCAAGTAATCGGCCAAGTCTGTAGCATTAATAAAGCCTTCTTCTGCAGCCTTCAACATATTGTCTTTCAAGACTGTCATTTCTTTTATCATCTCTGTGGCTACTATGAGGGATGCCTCGACTGTATCCAATGAGTCGAATAAAGGCTCTTTGTCTTCCTGCATATCTTTGTCATAGGCAAGGGGGAGACCCTTCATCGTCACAAAGAGACTCATCATGTCTCCATATACTCTTCCTGTCTTTCCTCTTATTAACTCCGCTATATCAGGGTTTCTCTTCTGAGGCATAATAGAGGAACCGGTAGTATAGTTGTCTGATAGCCTGATGAACTTATATTCCCAGCTTGACCATAGGACAATCTCTTCAGAGAGTCTTGAGAGGTGCATAGCGAGAATAGAGAGAGCACTCATGGCCTCCAGGGCGTAGTCTCTGTCCGATACTCCGTCTATGCTGTTTCTGTTTGGCTCGGTAAAACCAAGTTTAGCGGAAGTAAAGGCTCTGTCGATAGGGAAAGTTGTTCCAGCCAATGCAGCAGATCCAAGGGGACACTGATTAAGGCGTTTAAGTGCATCAGTTATTCTCCCTTTGTCTCTTTCAAGCATGAAAGCATAAGAGAGCAGGTGATGGGAGAAGAGAATTGGCTGGGCTCTCTGAAGGTGAGTGTATCCAGGCATAATGGCATCTTCATATTCTTTCGCCTTTTCTGCCATGACCTTCATTAATCCTTTAATAAGAGAAAGGATGAATTCCAGCTTTTTCCTTGTATAGAGTTTTGTATCGAGAGCCACCTGGTCATTTCTGCTTCTTGCAGTGTGAAGCATCTTTCCGTCATCGCCGATTCTCTCAATAAGCACAGACTCCACAAAAGAGTGGATATCTTCCGCTTCGTCTGTTATTTCAAGTTTTCCTTCCTCGATGTCAGAAAGAATAGAAGAGAGGGCGGAGATTATCCTCTCCGCTTTCTCTTCTTCTATTATTCCACTGTGTCCTAGCATCTCAGCGTGGACCATGCTACCTTCAATGTCTTCTTTATACATCTTCTTATCAAAAGAGATGGAAGCATTGAAGCTTTCAGCAGCCTTTGAGATTTTTCCAGATAAATGGCCTTGCCAAATCTTTTCCATGATTCCTCACTTATTGCTGTTTTTACTATCCACCATTGCCTGAACCTTGATAGGAAGACCGAAAAGTGTGATAAAACCTGCGCTGTCTTTCTGGTTGTAATCGCTTTCGCCGAAGGTTGCGATGGACTCTGAATAGAGTGAATAATCGCTCCAGAGACCTGCCTTGATGATGTTGCCCTTGTAGAGCTTAAGTTTTACTGTTCCAGTAACCTTTTCCTGAGTTTTGTCCACAAAGGCTGTGAGGGCTTCTCTGAGAGGAGTAAACCACTGACCGTTATATACAGTCTCGGCAAATGTTATGGCCAGCTTCTGCTTTTCGTGAAGAGTGTATTTATCGAGGGTAGCTGATTCCAAATACTCGTGAGCTTTGTAAAGAATTGTTCCACCGGGTGTCTCGTATACGCCTCTGCACTTCATTCCCACAAGTCTGTTTTCAACAATATCGATGATTCCGATTCCATTCTTTCCTCCCTTTTCGTTAAGGGCGAGAAGAATATCGGTGGCCTTCATCTTCTTTCCGTCCAATGCAACAGGCTTTCCTTTCTCAAAGTCAATTGTGATGTATTCTGGCTGATTTGGGGCATCAATAGGGCTTACACCCATTTCCAAGAAGCCTTTCTTCTCATACATAGGCTCATTGCCTGTATCTTCAAGATCCAAGCCTTCGTGTGAAAGGTGCCAGATATTCTTGTCCTTTGAATAGTTTGTCTCCTTGTTTATCTTCAATGGGACGTTGTGCTTCTCTGCATACTCGATTTCTTCTTCTCTGCTCTTGCTATCCCATTCTCTCCAAGGGGCTATGATAGGCATATTGGGAGCGAAATGCTTGATTGCCAGTTCAAATCTAACCTGATCGTTTCCCTTGCCAGTACAGCCATGAACGATGGCATCGGCATTCTCTTTCAGGGCAATCTCTACAAGTCCTTTTGCGATACATGGGCGGGCTGTGCTGGTGCCTAGGAGATACTCTTCATAAATG
>CAMEXG010000200.1 GCA_945947045.1 uncultured Spirochaetales bacterium
GAAACCTTATATCTACACCCCACTCCGGATATAACTTCTTTAAGAGTAAAGAATCCGACGTAACGTAGGAGAAAAAGGAGATATAGTCATCTTTCGTCATGGGATGAGACGAAGATATATAGAGTTCAGTTCCGTCTACTCTCTCTATTTTTATCTCGTCACTAATGCTCTTTTTCTCTTCTAATCCTTCCAGTTTTCTTCCACAGCAAGATACATTTGTATTCTCAGATGCTGTGATGATGTTTCCACAGATGGGGCAGACATAAAACTTTGTCTTCTTCATATTCCCGCTTCTTTTTTCATTCTCGTCCATATCGCCATCAATAATGGATCCGATATCTACAGAAAATATCTCACTTAATTTTGTAAGAAGAGAAACATCAGGGCATCCAAGCCCTCTCTCCCATTTAGATACGGCCCTGTCTGTAACATTTAAGCATAGGGCTAGTTCAAGCTGAGTCATGCCCTTGTCTTTTCTAAGTGTCTTTATTATTCCGCCGACTTTTTCTTGATCCATTTATCCCTCCAAAAAGAATGTTGCCTTCTTTTTTCATGTAAGGCAACAAACTCTCCGTTGAGTGAACGACAAGGTTTCTTTGAATATTTTATTTCAGATTGATAATAAACAGTTATATTGTCAAATCGAGTGCTTCATTCTTAAGTAAAAATCTCGTTTTTGAAGGTTAATTGAAGTAAAATTTCAGATTAAATAACAGACATGATTAATCCTTTCAATAATTAGATTTCTCGTATTCCTCTTTTTTCTTCAACAATTCATCAACTTTCAATCCAACTGTTTCTGCCGCTTCGTCAATAGTTATTTTTCCTTTTTTGACAAGCTTAAAAAGAGTATTGATTGAACCTTTTTCAATTCCCTTCTTTTCTCCTATCTCTTCTATCCCAAAACTTAAACTGCACATTTCTGATAAGTCCTCCTCAAATTCCTTTGTCATCTTAATTCTATATATGGAACTAAGCCTCTCTTTTTTCTCCTCATAAGACATATCTATCGAAAACACTGTACCTAGGAACTCTAGAGCTTGATCTCCTTTAACATCCTCCAAATCTCCAAGATTTACTACTATCACCTCCATTTTATCGTAGTCTTTGACATCTGTGTAGGATTTCCCATGAATCTCTTCTTCCCATATTCGGTACCTTATTATACTATTAGCACTCTTTTTTACAGGTTCCGGGCATATCCATATGGAATATGTCTTCTGTATCTTTTGATATTCGCTCTTTTTAAACACGGTTCCATACTGTTCTGAGATCATTCTTGCTGAGTAGTAAATCCCTCTTGTGACGACTGCATATCCGGGATTATCCTTCTTCTGCATTTCCATGTTTATTATAATAGAGATATTCTTTCCTCCGTCCTCAGGGAGAATGGACCTGAACTTCACATCAAAGTGCACAGTACCTTCATTAATTGAAGTAGACTCTGAATTGAGACACCCCAATATATCATCTCCATCTAGAACAACGCCATGATCCTGATGGACTGCACTTTCTGCTATACTTACATCACATATGCAATTTTCTCGAATATATTCTGCATCATACTTTGAAAACTCTCTTGTACAAGTCTTAAGTATCCACGCAGCTACAGACTTATTTCCGATGACCTTCTTGGCACATTTATCATATCTGATATGTTCGCTGGCAATCTTAAGATTTCCAGCTAATGCTGTATCCACTTATTCTTTCTCCTTCATTTCGTTTGTTATCTAAGGATTGATCCTCTATATATAAAACGCGAAAATCCGGAAAATTGTCCAAATTTTAGTCTATCTTTATTATCTCTCCCTTCCAGGAGTTGATTCCGCCTATCTCTATTATGTTTGCATAACCTAGATTTACGAGTTTATCGGAAGCTTGCCTACTTCTATTGCCGCTTCTGCAGTAGACAAGAATCATCTGAGATTTATCAGGGAGAGAAGAGACGACATTTTCGTTTATATCAGAGAGAGGGATATTTATTGCACCGGGAATATATCCCGATTCATATTCTTCTTTTGTCCTCACGTCTAGAAGAATATATCCCTCCGTCTCTTTCATTAATGCTTTTGCTTCATCCATAGAAATTCTCTTATAACTCTCACCCTTAGAAAAAAGACAGGATGAAAGGAGAATAAGAAGAATCAGGGAGAAAGAAAGCTTTTTCATTTTCCAAGGAGCCTTGCTGTCTTGAGAACTGCTATCTGAGTCTTACTGTCTGTAATCTCACCATTCATTATTTTTTCTACAAACTCTTCAAGAGGAATTTCAAATACATTCAGGAACTCATCCTCGTCCAGTTCCCTCTCCCCTCTCTTTAAGCCTCTAGCTAGATACAGCCAGATTACTTCCGTTGTATAAGCAACAGAAGGTCGGAGAGATCCGATTTCAATCCACTCTGTAGCTTCGTATCCAGTCTCTTCCCTCAGCTCTCTCTTAGCAGCTTCCAAATGATCTTCATCAGGAGAATCAAGTTTACCTGCAGGAATCTCTGTTACTACTTCCCCAAATGGGTATCTGAACTGTCTCTCAGCTATTACATTGCCGTTATCGAGGAGAGGGACGACTGCACAGGCGCCATTATGTCTGATCAGCTCCCTTGCCGTCTCCCTGCCGTTTGGAAGAACTACCATGTCTTTATAAACATGAAGAAGTTTTCCATCGTATACTTCTTTGCTGGATACCATCTTTTCTCCCAGTTCCAGCATCTCTTTTTTGTCTTCCATATTTCCCCCTCAGAATAAGTACTGCTCTTCAAACGAAACAGGTCTTCTATTCTCTTTCAGCGTCTTTTCCAAATACTTTGTATTCAGCTCCAAGTCTCTCACAATAGATCTAAGTAACACTTCGCTAACAAGATTCTGTTCTGAGAAAAGATAAGACAACGCCTTCTCTGCTATCATATCTGTATTCAGAGAATTCAAATACTTCTCTCCGTCTTTATCATCACCATACCTGGTGAGAAGAGACGAATAAAGCTGTGACTTCTCTTTATTGCACTTCAAGGCTTCCAGCTCTCTCATTAATGGCTTCACCTCTCCCTTTCCAGCATCTAATCCCAAGGGCTTGAGGGTAAAGAAAGTGTACTCTTTTCCCGGTAGGTAGTGGTGCTTATCACAACGGGCAGCGTAATTGGG
>CAMEXG010000201.1 GCA_945947045.1 uncultured Spirochaetales bacterium
TCCTTTCTGTCGTCATACAATACTTCGATTCCAGCTTCTACAAGCTCCTCGTAGATCTTTTCTCCGACGGCATTGTCTTTCAAAAGAGAGACAAGGTGTACTTGGTAAGGAGCGACTGTTATAGGGAGGCAGAGTCCTTTTTCGTCATTATATTCTTCAGAGAGACAAGCAAGGAGTCTACCTACGCCGATTCCATAGCATCCCATGATGACAGGCTGCTGGACACCATTTTCATCCTGGAAGGTGCAGTTCATTGCTTTAGAGTATCTTGTTCCAAGCTGGAAGATATTTCCAATCTCGACACCCTTGCTGCTCTTAAGACTCTTGCCGCAGACAGGACATGTATATCCTTCCTTGGCAGATGCTATGTCGGCAACTATACCGCCGTCCCAATCGCGCTTGTAGTTGGAGTTGACAAAGTGGTAACCGACTTCATTTGCGCCTGCAACAAGGTTATTAGATTCTGCAACGGAATCATCGACACAGAGTACGAAGCCTTTCTTTGCACCGATTGGAGAAGCAAAGCCAGGAACCATGCCATACTCTTGGATTTCTTCAGGGTGTGCAGGTCTCAAGGAATTGGCTTTAATGGCGTTGGAGAGTTTTGATTCTTCTACATCCATATCTCCTCTGATGGCGGCTACAACAAGCTTGTCTTCCTCTTCCCCTGTCTTATCGTTGATAAATGAGCCGACCATAAAGACCATCTTACACATCTTTTCCGGTCCCACACCAAGGAGGGCTGAAAGTTCCTCAATAGTCTTTGCCTCCGGTGTTGAAACTTTATCAAGAGGGAGCATCTCTTCTTTGTGGTACTCTTTCTTGAAGGAAGCGATCTGTCTATTGGCTGTATATCCGCAGTCAGGGCAAGTGATGATAGTATCTTCGCCGATAGGGGAGAGATACATATACTCGTGGCTTACTTTTCCACCCATCATACCGCTGTCGGCGCCTACTGCTACACATGGCAGTCCACAGCGTGAGTAGATTCTGAAGTATGCTTTATATTGATCGGCATAAGCTTCGTCAAGAGATTCCTGTGAAGAGTGGAAAGAGTAAGCATCCTTCATTGTGAATTCTCTTACTCTAATGAGTCCTGCTCTTGGTCTAGGGTCGTCTCTCCACTTAGTCTGTATCTGGTAAACCATTACAGGCAATCGTTTATATGAATCGATTTCACCACGTGCACAATCTGTGACAGTCTCCTCGTTGGTCATGGCAAGGACCATGTCTCTGCCGTTTCTATCCTGGAATCTACCCATTTCTTTATCGATGGAGTACCAGCGTCCAGTCTCTTTCCAGATGTCGGCAGGGTTGACGACGCTCATGAGGATCTCTTGTCCTCCGATTCTATCCATCTCTTCCCTGATTATAGCCTCGATCTTCTTTGTGGATCTCATTCCAAGTGGCAGCATAGTGAAGATACCGGAGCCCAGCTGGCGGATAAATCCGGCTCTCAGAAGGTATTCATATCCCTTGCAGTCTGCACCGTTCGGTGCTTCACGAAGGGTCTTGGCAAACATTTTCGACATTCTCATAGGTCTACATCTCCCTTTGCCATTATAAAGAAGTAGAAGCCTACCTTCAAGGTTGATGAGACCTTATGGTTAGGCAAAGAGTCTTAATATTGAGTTTTGGATGTTTTGTTTTCCCATGAATCTATAGTGTGATATAAGTATGAATGATAAATCGGGGAACATAGTGTATATTACTACTTGATATGAGGAATGCTTTTGGCTTTTCTCTGCAGATATCGGAAATATTACTGAAAACAGAATCATAAATACGATAAGTAATCTCATAACCAAATATTCGCTATCTTTTTCCGGCATGTCATACTTCAGCTTTTTCGATATAGAGCTAAATAAGAAATAAATAAAAAAATATCTTTATATTTTTCTCTATTAGATATATTCTCTTGAAAAAAATTTACCTATTGGAGGTGGAATTATGATGGGAAGACTTAGAGCGATGAGAGCACCGCTCAAATATGTCCAGGGAAGAGACGCACTTTTAAAGTTCTATGAAGAGATGCGCTACATGGGAAAGAGATGGCTCTTTGTTTGTTCCAAAAGTGGTTACAAGGCTTGCTACGAAAAACTTGAGAAGAGTTTTGAAGGCATGGATGACTACAGACGCTATGAAGTCTTTGGAGGTATCTCCTCCAACGGTGAAATAAACAAGATGAGGGAGATAGTAAGAGAAGACAATATCGATACTGTTGTTGCAGTAGGTGGTGGTTCTGCCATAGATACAGCAAAAGCGACTGCATATTACGAAGGAAAACATATCTGTATTATCCCGACAGTAGTTGCAACAGATGCTCCTTGTACTGGTCTCTCTGTCATCTACAATGATGATCACAGCTTTGATAAGTACCTGTTCTATCCTACAAATCCTGATGCAGTCATCTGCGATACCACTATCATCGCCAATGCTCCTGTCAAATTCCTTATTGCAGGTATGGGTGATGCTCTCGGAACATATTTTGAAGGAAGAGCAAGTATCAGGACAGAATCTGCTTCTCTTGAAGGGACGGGAATCACAAGAGCCGGTCAGGTTCTTTCAGAACTTTGTTACGAAACACTTCGTGACTATGGAAAGCAGGCTGTAGAAGCCTGTAAGGCCCATGTTGTTACTCCTGCCCTTGAGAATGTTGTGGAAGCAAATGTTTATTTATCGGGAGTAGGAGCAGATAACGTCAACTGTGCCGCAGCCCATTCCTTCTATAATGGTGTAACAGCTGCCTGCGCCAAGCACGCAGATCATGGCTGCTGTGTAGCTTTCGGCACACTGGTACAGCTTGTTCTTGAAGGCGTCAGCAAGGAAGAGTTTGATGATGTCCAAGATTTCTGTCTGGAAGTAGGACTCCCTGTAACACTGGAAGAGTGCGGCGTAACAACAGAAGAAGAGATGAGAAAAATCGCAGAAACTGCCTGTGCTCCAGGAGAAACGATCCATAATTTGGCAGGAGATGTTCAGCCGATCGAGCTTTATGATGCTATGAAGCAGGCTGATGCTATGGGAAGAATTGTTCTTGGAAAATAAAACTCATATTTAAAGAAAAAGGGTATAAGGCAGAGTGACGTGTGCCCCTGAAGTTGGACAATAAATATTATTATGAGACTTGCTTTCT
>CAMEXG010000202.1 GCA_945947045.1 uncultured Spirochaetales bacterium
GGTCGCTGCCAGCTTTTTTTATTGATTTTCCATCCACTCTTTGAGTGGATTTTTTGGTATTGACCCTTATTAATACAATTGTAACAATCTTCATATGAGTTTTTCTTCTTCTATTGCGTTAATTATTACAGTTATTCTTGTTTATTATATTCTTGTTCAGGTATATTCCATTTTGCTTCGAATAACCGGCATGACTAAAGAGAAGGCGACCTTCCAGTCTATATCTCTTTTTACAAATGCTGGTTTTACCACAAGTGAATCTGAGATTATTACTGGAGACAAGAATCGAAGAACAATTGCCAAATATGCAATGATGACAGGATACTTTTTTTCAGTAGTAATTGTTTCTCTTGTCATCAATATGTTTCTTTCAATTGATTTTTCTCATCTAGATAAGTTTATTACTGTATTCATTGCCTCCTTTGGTGGTCTTTTTCTTTTCTTTGTTTTTTTGAACATTCCTAAGGTTAAGAAAGGGATTGATGCTTTTATTGAGAAATTGACTGTCAGAATCTTTAAGCATGCTGCTAAAGAAAACTACATCTCTGTTTTGGATTCCTATGGTACTACTGATGCAGTATGTAAAGTATTCTTATATAAGCTCCCTGAGATAATGAGGGGTAGGAAGCTATCTGACACAGATCTTAAAAGAATGTATAACTTGAACGTATTGATGTTTGAAAGAAAGGGACAGGTAAGGCATGTAACTGCTGATACTATCTTTTCGGATAACGATATTCTTCTCGTATTCGGACCATTAGATTCAATAAAACATGTGTTTATTCTCCATGATTTGTCCACAAATAAAAATGATAAAGAGAAAACGTCATATTCCCCGTCCAATGAGATTTCTGTCATTGACAACTATGATTATCAGGTGCTATGTGAAATCAAACTAAATGTTGTCCCGGATTTCATTAAAGGAAAAACATTAGTAGGCAGCCATATAAAAGACTTCTTTAATATCAACATAATGATGGTTTCCAGGGGAGATGGACCGATAAGGCTTAACAAGGATACAGTTTTACAAGAAGGAGACAAAGTGATTCTGTTCGGGCCATACGAGAGTGTCCAATCCCTCTTCGGGGAACGAAGAACTCTTACTGATAAGAAGATCATTTAGTATAAGGCGAAATGTCCTGTATAGAATACTCTATCCAGGACATTTTCTTTTAGAAATATTAGAGAAACTATTATATATCTCTACTCATAACTCTTTATTTGATTTATAGTTGTGGAGGTAAAAAAAGATGATTAAGAGTAATGGAAATATAAGAAACATTGCAATTATTGCACATGTTGACCATGGTAAAACAACTCTGGTTGATGCTCTCTTCAGACAAAGTGGACTTGCCCTTAAAGACATTGATCAGGATAGAATAATGGATAGTGGTGATATCGAAAGAGAGAGAGGTATCACAATAAGTGCAAAGAACTGTGCCATTCATTGGAAGGGTGTAAAGATTAATATTATCGACACTCCCGGCCACGCTGACTTCGGCGGAGAGGTTGAAAGAGGACTTTCAATGGTTGACGGTGTAGTTCTTCTTGTCGATAGTGCAGAAGGACCTTTACCTCAGACTAGATTCGTACTTGAGAAGGCTTTGGCTAAAAATCTTCCTGTAATCGTTGTTATTAACAAGATTGATAGAATCGATGCCAGACCAGAAGAAGTATTGGACGAGGTCTATGATCTGCTTCTAGAGCTCTCTAATGATGAGTCTTTGTTAGATGTACCTGTTTTCTATGCCAACGGTAGAGACGGTCGCTGTGGCCTTTCTCCTGATAGTGTAGGAGAAAACATGTATCCATTGCTGGATGCTATTCTGGAGTATATTCCAGCTCCTGTTTACGATGACGAAGAACCATTCCAGATGTTGGTTTCAGATCTTTCTTATTCCGATTTCCTTGGTCGTCTTGCAGTGGGTAAAGTAATCAATGGTACAGCCAATACCAACGACTCTTTGATCTGTATTAAAGAAGATAGAAATGAAACACTTAGAGTCACAAGACTGCAGGCTTATGATGGTCCTACATTCAAAGAAACTACAGATGTTGAACCTGGTGATATTATTGTTCTCAGCGGTGTAAGTGATGTTTCTATCGGGGATACAATATGTACAAAAGAAGAGATCAAGGCTCTTCCTAGAATAAAGGTTGACGAGCCTACGGTTTCAATGCTTTTCTGTCAAAACACTTCACCTTTGGCCGGTCAGGAAGGTAAGGCTGTAACTGGAGCAAAGATTTGGGAAAGATTGCAGAAGGAAGCCTTAAAAAACGTCTCTATACGCATCGAAAAGAATCCAGACGATACTTTTACCGTCAAGGGTAGAGGAGAGTTCCAGATGGCCATTATTGTTGAGGAAATGAGACGTGATGGCTTTGAGCTAAGTGTCGGAAGACCACATATCATCTTCAAGAAAGATGAAAACGGTAATAAGACTGAACCTATAGAGTATGTATATATAGATTGCCCAGAAGAGTTCTCCGGTACTGTTATGGATAAACTGGGAAGACGTAAGGGTGTCATGTTAGATATGCAATATGTACATGGCGATAGAGTGAAGATTCAGTTTGAAGTTCCTGCAAGGGGCCTTATAGGGTATAGAGATGAATTCTTGACCGATACTAGAGGTCTAGGGATCATGAATACTCTTGTAAAGGGTTATGAACCATATAGGGGTGATTTCCCAGATAGACAGACTGGCTCACTTGTTTGTGATAGAGCAGGAACAGCAGTTGCCTATGGTATTTGGGAATTGGAAGATAGAGGTAGGTTCTTTATTGTACCTGGAGATCCCGTCTATGAAGGCGAAGTAGTTGGGGAAAGAAATAAGGAACTTGATCTACTGCTGAATCCTACTAGGACAAAGAAGCTAACTAACCTTCGTGCAGCAGGTAAAGATGAAGCAGTATCTCTTACTCCTGTTGTAAAACCATCTTTGGAGCAGGCTATTCAGTTTATTAAAGATGATGAACTAGTTGAAGTAACTCCTAAATCTATAAGAATGAGAAAGAAAATCTTGGATTCTCAACAGCGTAAGATATACAACAATAGAGGTGAAATACCACAGTATCTTCTCTAGGTTTTGACGGCTCTTAATCGGAGCCGTTTTGTATT
>CAMEXG010000203.1 GCA_945947045.1 uncultured Spirochaetales bacterium
AAGACAGAAGAGGTATCTGAAGTAAGTGCAACAGAAGTGAGAAATGAGAGCACTGAAATAGACGAGGAAAGGAAAGAAGAGAAGTGTGACTTGGATTATCTGGATTATTCTTTCCTTGATCAAAATGGAAAGATACACCGTCTCTCATCCTACAAAGGAAAGGTCATATTCCTCAATGCCTGGGCTACATGGTGCGGACCATGTAGAAGCGAGCTGCCTGAAATAGAGAAGCTATATAATAATTATAAGGACAGCAAAGATGTAGTTGTACTTACAGCTACATTCCCCGGTAAAAGCGGAGAAGGAAACATTTCGTCAATTAAATCATTTATGAAGTCAATGGGATACACTTATCCTGTTTTATTCGATACATCCGGGAAACTTTTATATACATTGGGTATAAGCGCTTTCCCTACAACTTACGTCTTCGATAAGAAAGGAAACCTATTACGATACTTTCCAGGAGCAATAAACCTGGAGAATATGGAGAAGTCCATAGAAGAGGCTTTAAACTCCCTGTAAACAAACATTTCGATATATTTTTGTTCATGTTTGTCTTAAAAAATAGGGAAGAAAAGTAAGGGTTTAACTAACATATTAAGATATAAGAAGTTACATAACTCTGGAAAATTTCTAGAAATTTTAAAGAATGTAATAGTTTGTCAAAGTCTTGTACTAACTGTGGTGTTAGACTCTTTCCAGAAACATTTAGGAGGGTCTATGAGAACTCGTGCATGGTTAATGGTTGCGGCTCTGTCCTCAACCCTGATTTATGCTATTTCGTTAATTGCCTTCTAAAAGTTTCTTTTTCATCCCCTTTATTTTTGGCAGAGACCCATTATCCCCCGGTGTCTCTGCCGTTTTTCTTTTTATTGGGTGAGAGTAGGTTATTGAAATAGCGTTTGATCTCACCTATCTGTTCTTCCTTGCTTCCTCTTTAACATTTTTCAAATAGGAGAAGAATAGGAGACAATAAAGAGTGGAATTGTGGTACATTCTTTCTTATGAAAGGCATAAGTGAGTATCATAAGTACGGAGAAGGTAATAGGTACGTCTATATAATCGGAGGAGAAGAGTTCGTCTCTTCTTTCCCTATCTCTTTCCCTGATGCTGTTTTTATTTCTATAAAAGTTGAAGACTGGAATAGATATCTTTCTCCTTACAGAATGGAAAATCCATTTAGAAAGGGGGACTATTTTATAGGGGATGCTGATACCCTCGCTTCTTCTATTCTCCGCTCTTTGATACCCCTAGTTGAAAAGAGAGGAGAAAAGAGTGAAAGGTATCTTATCGGCTACTCTATGGGTGGTCTCTTCTCTTTATATTCCGGGACTCTTACTGATAAATGGAACGGAGTCGCTTCTGTCTCAGGTAGTCTTTGGTTTGAAGATATGGATGAATACTTCTCATCCCATCCGTTAAAGACAAAAAAGGTCTATCTTTCCCTGGGAAGAAAAGAGAAAGAGAGCAGGAATAAAACACTTAGGAGTGTGGAAGAGAAGACAAAGGCCATCTATGAGATGATGACTAAAGAAGGTATAGAGTGTACTTTTACTCTTCAAGAAGGTGGTCACTTTCAAGATGAAGAAAAGAGAATAAGGGACGCAGTCTCTTATTTCTTGGGATGATTATGAGAGAGGAAGAAGAATACAAAAGAGAAGTGACTGTAATAATGACAGAAAGAGACAACAAGAGGCTTCTGGAAGTATACAGAAGAGGAAAAGAGAAAGAGACTCTCTCCGAGAGGGCGTTAATAAACGTATATGAGAGGGTGAAGTATGCTCTCTCTGCTTCTTCTTTGATGTATGACACTAAAGAAGTGCCGGAACTAGAAGAGAGGATCAGATTCTTCTTTGAAGAGTATTACTTCGATAACGTACCCGACTCCTCTACCTCTGATATCAGGTACTATATCACAGCTTTCAAGCGTTTCTTTCTTATTCTGGAAAAAGAAGGAGAGATAGATAGGGGGAGGTTATCGTCACTATACTCCCTTCTTTCTGAGTATTTATAAACCTCATCAATCTTTCTAATCGCTTATTTTATGTCATAGAATTGTAAGGATGGTTCAGTTAATATGAGTCCTGCTTATTGTCTCTGATATTCAGGGGATTGAAATAGTCGGAGATTTCTTGGGGGAAAAGGGAAATGAAGAAGCTTAGGCCTATTATCATATTGCTGATTCTTTTGATGATACCTATGTCCATTCTATCTGCAAAAAAGAGTGATGAAGATAAGTACAAAACATACTTTTTGGTAGAGAGTGAGAGTGTATACAGCTCCTACGTTAGAATCGACTACAGTTTCAGAGGTGAAAAAAGTAGTGTCGTTGTAAGTGACGGCGGAATCGAAGTAGCAAGGTTTACATACTTAAAGGAGGATGAGATATCAACAATCCTTTCCAAGTCTTGGATCCTTGATGCCTCTGGTTATGACACGACAGATCACTTGAAGACAGCAAGAACTGTAATAGAAGCAATAAGAAACTACCTTGATTCTAAATATCCTTATACAGGAAACCTTACTGCTGAAACAGCCAACTCCCATTTCAGCGATACTATTTCATTTGTCCTTTCTCCTTATCAGAATTACTCTGTCACATACTTCCAGGTCCTTACCCATATTACTCCGGATGAAGTAAACTACTTCTCTGCTACATATTCAGCCGGAGCAGAGCTTTCATGGGACCATCGCTTTACAAAGGACTTTGGTGTTGGAGCTAGTTGTGGAATTAACGCAACCTTCGGAGAAGGAGAGAGATTTATAAATCTGTCTCCAATGTTCCAGATGAAGGCTGCAATGTTCAGACTTGGAACAATAGAGTTCACAACTCGTATGGGCTTTGGCGGGTATATGACGATAAATGAAAACTCTGTTTCCTTCGTCCCTGGTCTCAAAGCCTCCCTTGGCTTGAATATTACAGTAAGCCCAAATATTTCATTTATTATCGAGAGCGGCCTCGATGTCGGCCTATGGCTCTGGAGAAGCATGTCAAGTGAAGGCTTCATGCTTGCAATGCAGAAGCCTGTCTCTCTTGGTGTTGGAGTCAGAATATGAGAAAAACAATATTAATTCTTTTATCTATCTTAATACTTCTTGTTTCTTTCTCCTCATGCTCTGA
>CAMEXG010000204.1 GCA_945947045.1 uncultured Spirochaetales bacterium
ACTGTAAATCTGCCGACTCTGTCTACGATGGTTCGAATCCATCTCTGCCCACCATATAACAAGAATAGGTTTGATACAGTAGTGTCAGACCTTTTTTCTTTGGCGGAAAGGGGAATTATTCCTTTGTGCCAGTTTTTTAGAGACTAGAAGCAGTAGATTTAGATGCTGTTTTCTGGTCTCTTTTTATTTTGCCTTTATACTTTTTAACGATTTGAATACTTTTTAACGATATGAGAACTTTTTAACGATTTGATGTTGTCGAGGTAATTTTTGCATAGCAAAACGAAGAAAAAATCAAAAATTTTCTAAAAAATCCTTTCAAACTAGGTATTTAGTATTGACATACCAAATTATTTGTAGTATACTATTCGTGTAATCTGAGGAGGTGTCAGATATGGACTATTCAAAATTCTGGGAACTTGAAAACATCGAAAGAGGTCTAAAGTCTAATCCAGACGACACATTATACAATATTTATAGAACATTAAAAATCAACGAAGTCTTATCTGGAAAGGTTGCTGATGATCCTTATGAGATGATTGATGCGTTAAAGAAGACAGATGCTTCAATGTTCAAGGGCGATGAGAAATTATTTTATGAAGTATATAAAAGAATCGCCGAAATGAGCAATAGAGGCGTTTTGGAGTATGTTTATTCTGTTTTAAATCAGGGAAGATACGGAGCTATGATTCCTGAGTGCTTATCTTCATTGATGTTCAAGAATATAAGTGGTGCAGAAAGCATTCTCGTTACTGATTGCGAGAAATACGGCATCGAGCTTTATGACCTTATCAAGGCGAATAAGAACATTGATTTCTATCTTACAGTAAAGAACGATATCTTGAATAAACTGCTAACTATTTTATATAAGGATAGAAACGTAGAGTTCATTAGCCCTGAAATATATACCGATACCTTCACCACAAAGAAGTTTGATATGATCGTTGCATTCCCTATTATGGGAGGAAGAGAACTAAACTATACTGGTGATTTCATCAGTAGAGAATTAAGTTTTATCGCAGCACAGAACTTGCTTTACCATCTAACTACTTTCGGTAAATTGGTTATTGTCTTACCTGCTAAGATTGGATTCGGTGGAGGAGATGCTGAAACATTGAGAAATTACATCTCCGAAAACTACAAGGTTACAGAGATATCTTCATTGCCTGCTAGAGTCTTTTATCCATACATGGCTATCAATACTTATCTATTATCTATTACTCAAGGTATCACTGATGCTGTAACAATGTCTAAGTACAGCATGGCTAAAGAGGGCAGAAGAGACGTCTTGAAATTGGACGACGATAAGCTCCTATTCGCTGATGAGCTAGAGGAGATGAATAGCTGGAATGTGGACATGGCGTTCTCAATGATGGATGAAACAATTCAGTCATATAAGAATTCGGTGGTTAAGAAAGCTAAGTTGAGTGATGTATCTGACGTGTTCAGAGGCAAATCCGTAACTGGAAAGGCTGAAGATGGAAATGTTGCAGTTGTCAATATTTCAAATATCAGTGAAATTGGTATAGATTACGACAATCTCGATACCACAAATGATGAGGAGAGAAAGGTTGCTAGATACTTATTAGAAGAAGGCGATGTGCTTATTGCTACTAAGGGATTCGCTGTAAAAATCGCCGTATATGAAGAGGAGCCAGGAGTTGTTATGGCTTCATCTAATTTGTGTGTTGTAAGACCATCAAAGCAGTTAAACGGAACATATCTTAAACTTTTCTTAGAATCTGAAACAGGTATGAAACTCATTAAAAGTCTCCAAAGAGGTACAACGATAGTGAACATCAATTATCGGGATATCTGTGAATTGGAAGTTCCTGTTCCTCCGATGGATGAGCAACTTGAAATAGCAAAAGAATACAATGCTGGCTTAGAACTATATAAAAAGACTATCGCAGCCGCAGAAGAAGCATGGTCAATGATTAAGAACAGCGTAAAGAATAAATTGTTTTAGGAGGTGCCTTAATGCTAGGTGCGATTATTGGTGATATCGTCGGCTCTGTATATGAGTGGGATAATCACAGATCAAAAGAATTTACATTATTGACATATAAAAACTTCTTCACTGATGATTCGGTCATGAGTCTTGCAGTTGCCAAGGCGTTACTGGAATCTAAAAAAGACTACAGTGATCTTAGTGATAATGCGATTAAGTATATGCAGGAAGTGGGAAGAAACTATCCAAATTGTGGATATGGTGGAGGCTTCTATAACTGGATGTTCTCAGATACTCCAAAGCCATATAACAGTTATGGTAACGGTGCTGCGATGAGAGTAAGTGCATGCGGACTTGTCGCAAATTCAATCGAAGAAGCGATTCTACTTTCAAAGAAAGTAACAGAAGTAACACACAACCATCCAGAAGGAATTAAAGGTGCTGAAGCAACTGCTGTAGCAATTTATCTAGCTAAGTCTGGGAGCAATATTTTAGAGATAAGGGATTATATCAATAAACATTACTATCCAATGAATTTTAAGCTTGACGATATTCGTGATTCTTATAAGTTCAATGAGACTTGCCAAGATACAGTTCCGCAAGCAATAGAAGCTTTCTTAGAGTCTAAAAACTTTGAAGATGCGATAAGAAATGCGATTTCAATTGGTGGAGACAGCGATACTATTGCCGCTATTACAGGCGGAATTGCTGAGGCTTATTACGGAATTCCAACTGAGATAAGAAAACATGCATTAACTTATCTAGATGAGCGTTTGTTAGCGATTTTAGTAGAATTTGAAAATAGATACCCATCACTAATGGAAAAGGGTGATGTAAAGATAAAAACAAAGAAAAAAGAAGTAAAGACAGGAGGAAGATCTGAAATGATGGAAGGAACAATCAACAAAGCCGATTTAGACCTTGAAGAATCAGAGTTGTCTGCTGAGGAAACATCAAGCCAAAAATTATTTAATCATCTGTTTGAGGCTTGCAATATCCTTAGAGGACCGATCAACCAAGATGAATATAAATCATATGTAACACCTATTTTATTCTTTAAGAGAATATCTGATGTTTACGATGAAGAAACTGAAAAAGCGTTAAGAGAATCTGGTGGAGATGTAGAGTTTGCATCCTTTGATGAGAACCACAGCTTCAGAATTCCTGAT
>CAMEXG010000205.1 GCA_945947045.1 uncultured Spirochaetales bacterium
TGCATGGAACGAAACAACAAATGAAGTTAGGTCTGGGCAGGCTCAGCTAGGTCCGGGATATGATTACTGGCTGATGAAATTTGATAATGTATCAAAAAATGGGGATCACGGTTTAGAAGATAAGCCTGAGTATACATTGATAGAATATGCTTACTATCTAATGGCCAAGAAGGCAGGCATCACAATGAGCGAGTGCAGGATATACCGGTCAGAGGATGATAACCACTTCATGACGAAACGCTTTGACCGTGTAAATGGAGAGAAGCTTCATATGCAATCCCTCGGAGCATTGACACATATCAGTTATAAAGAGCCTGGAATCTGTGGATACGAGCTTGCTGCAATGTATATTAAAGAATTAGGTGTTACATATAAGGAAATCGAGCAGTTCTATCGGAGAATGGTGTTTAACTGCCTGGCTGTGAATCAGGATGATCACGTAAAAAACATTTCCTTCATCATGGACAGAACGGGAACATGGCGCCTTTCACCGGCATATGACATTACCTTCTCTTATAACCCAACTAATAAATGGTTAAGAGCTCATCAGATGACCATTAATGGAAAAACGACAGAAATAACAAATGCGGATCTGCTTACTGCAGGAAGTCAGATGGGATTAAAACCTCGCCGATGCAAGGATATAATAAGCGAGGTCCTTTCTGCTGTTGAAAGCTTTTCCATTTTTGCAGAACAGGCGGGAGTAAGTGAAAAGACCTACGCTTATATAGATTCTATTATTTCTAGAGCGATAAGCATTTAGAGAAATGATCACTGATGCTCACGATTCTAGTGGCCGAACAATTTACAAGGGAAATACTCCGTGGAATTATGAGTAATAAATCCACCCGAAAACCAGGTGGATAATAAATAGCATTGTATAGACATGGCTCCCATGTACTTCGGACCATGGTGGAGCTTTTTTACTTTAGGTGAGAATAGTTAGTTTTAATAATGTGAATCTTTCTCTTGGAAAGTAAAAATCTGCTTAAGGTTTTAATGGCTTAACGAGAGATGACGTACTCAGTTGAACCAGCAAAATTAAGTCATAATATGGGATAAGAGGGTAGTTGCTTCGAAATAATCAAATAAAAACAATGGAAAAGAGTTCAGGATAGAAATAGAATGCTTTTCTTTTATATATTTTTGATCTTGATTTTCAAAAATGCGTATTTGTGATATTGACTCTTTGTTTTCTGGTAACTCAAGGTGATCGTTGCATAAGAAGTTCGTTTTTTTAAGGTTTTGCAAGATAATAAAACCCCAGTTTTTCTTTAATTCCTCACGTCGTTTTTCTGTATCATCTTTTTGTGAAATAGTATTATTTCTGATTCTGTAGCAAGCAAAATCGAGGTTTGGATAATCTGAGAATCTTGCTGTATTTGTTTTAAAAGAAACGAAGTCTTTTATTTTGTATTCATACTTCCAATAGTCTAGATCTGGTAGAGTCTTTGTATATCGAAAGGATTCAACCATAGGATAGTTTATATATAGTTTTCCTTGGTCTGTTTCATCAGAAAAGAAATCGAGGAGAGTCTTTATTCGTCTTAGTTTTTCTTCAAGGCTAAGAGGTGCCGTTTTGTCTCTATCCTGTAAATCAAAATCAAAAAATAGGTATATTTCAGATATTTGTGAATTTTCCTTAATTTCAGAGAATTCAGGATTATCTTTTTCCTTTTCTCTGATGATGGAGATGATGTCATTATAGAATCGTTCGTCTGTTTGTTTTCCATCATCAGTAATCTTCTTATAAAGATTGAAGATATTGTTACCAAAGGAACGTAGTATATGGTTTTCTTTGAGATGAAAGAACAAATGTTGTATGGTCAAGAATATCTCTAGTTCTCGTTTTTCGCCTTCAAATACATAGAGAATCATTGATCAAATGCTCCTCCACGAAAGAGTTTTTCAATGTTGTGGGCCCAGCGTAGTTCTTTATCTGTGCAATTACATAGTGGTCTGATTGTTTTTCCATCAATGATAAGGTTGCAGTCTGGTCTCAAGAGATCGTTTGACATCAAATATGTATTGTGAGAAGTCAGTATTACCTGGCAATCCAACGAAAAGAGTCTCTTACAAACCTCACTAGATAATTTGAAGTGATAGAAAGCATCAAATTCATCAATAAATAAAAGAGATACCTGGTTAAGATTCTTCATCCAATAATAAAGGAGTTCTAGTGAGCTTGTTCCTGTTGAAATAATGTTCCTGAACAATGTAGTCTTGCCTTCTATTGTACATTGTAAAAACTTGTCTCCCTTTTGGGGTGTGACGAATGAAAATTTTTGAGAGCTTACTTCAAAAAGAAATTTTTCAAAGTCTTCAACGAGATTATTCTCGATAATAAATTCATCCAAAACTTGAGGTTGTGTTTTGAGGCCGATAAAACCACGATCTTCTAGACATCTAAACCAAAGCATTGAATCTACAAATCTTTTTAACTTGATTAAGTAATGGTCCTGAGGAACAGGGAACGAGGCCAAAAGAAAACCAATGACAGAGACATTGCTGCTTCTGAATGACTCTTCTACATCAGTAGAAATTGCATATTCTTCTTTGTTTATTGAAAAGAATTCTGGTGCTCTTGAGAATACCTCCTTGCCATTGTAAGAAAGGCTTTCCTCTATCAGTTCGTTTTTTGAGTTTTTAGCATATTTGTACAGTAGTTCTTTTCCATCTAAATCAAAGCAATACTCAAACTTCATCAAACCGTTTGGATTACCAACATAAATTGCATGGTCATATGCCTGAGGATACTTCATCTTCTGAGTCAAATGATTGACGATATCAAAAAGGGCAAAACCAATATTCGATTTTCCACATCCATTAGGGCCATAGATGATACAGTCTTTGATTATGTCATTCTTAATTGCAAAATTATTGAATTCGTAGTTTTTGTGAAAGGAGAGATCTAGTTCAATCCTATCTTTAAAACCTTTAAAGTTGGTTACGGAAAATCTCTTTAACATAGTATCCTCTTTTCCGTAAAAAAAATACGGACGTGTAATAAATCTAACCTTTACTTACAACTGAGTCAATTAAAATCTTTCATTTGTGGTGATGCTGAAAGCGTAGTACGAGAAGAATG
>CAMEXG010000206.1 GCA_945947045.1 uncultured Spirochaetales bacterium
CCTATTATTAAGGAGATACGAAGATGGCAATTAACACTCAGGCACTCATCATCGTAATCGGATACCTTGTAGGTATGCTCGTTATCGGCTACGTAGTCGGAAAACTCAAAATCAAAGATGCAGACGACTATATGGTTGCAGGTAGAAGAATGGGACTCTTTATGGTTGCATTCTCCCTTTCTGCCAACAACATCGGTGGAGGCAGCACCACAGGCTTGGCAGGTAAAGCATACACAACATGGGGTATGAGCGCAGTATGGTATGTACTGGCAGCATCCATCGCAATGATCCCTCTTGCATACTTTGCTCCGAAGATCAGAAAGACAATGGCTGTCACTATTCCAGAAGTTGTAGGAAGAAGATTCGGCAAGTTCAGCTCAGGCTTCTCAGCCATCCTTAACATTCTCGCACTTTTCTGTCTTACTTCAAGCCAGATTGCAGCTTCAGGAAGTGTAGTATCAGTACTGACAGGTATCGATACAAGAATCTGTCTCATTATCGCCGGTATAGTCGTCATCCTTTATACAACATTCGGAGGAATGATTGCAGACCAGATTTCTGACCTTGTACAGTTTATAATCATACTTCTGGGTCTTGCCATCGCAACACCATTCGTAATCAAAGGTTGTGGCGGTTGGAGTGCAATTGCATCCAAGCTCCCTTCCGAGCAACTTAGCTTTACTAAGATTGGTTGGGTTGCAATCATCGGTTATATCTTCAACTACTTCTGTACTTTCCTCTCTGGTCCAGAGATGATCAGCCGTTTTGAAAGTGCCAAAGATGAGAAGACAGCTCAGAGAGCAAGCCTTCTTTCTGCAGTTTTGATGGCTGCAATGGCTGTATTCCCGACACTATTGGGTCTTGCCGCCCTCTCCGTAAAAGAATCAATCGGTAATCCTGCTTCAGGTTCTGCAATGATGTCTGTAACACAGGCATATGCACCTACAATCATTACCGGTATCGTTTCTGCTGCAATCATCAGTGCAACAATGTCCAGTGCAGACTCCAACCTACTCTGTATGTCTACAATGATCATCAATGACCTTTATCTGCCATATTCAGGAAAGAAACTTGATGGCATGAAGGAAGTAAGAGCAACAAGACTCTGTAACATCATCTGCTGTGCTGTGGCTATGTTCATCTCATTCTTCGGAATCAACATCGTAACAATGAACACATTCGCCTTCGCTATCCGCTGTGCAGGTCCATTTGCCGCTTATGGTCTCGGCCTTGTCATTCCAAGAGCTACAAAGCACTCAGGTCAGATTTCTATCATCACAGGAACTATCGGCGTCGTAATATGGCAGATTCTCAGCGGCGGCGGCTTCTATCTTGGAATCCTTCCTGTCGTATTTGGCTGTGCTGTGGGCACAATCACATTCTTCCTTGTCAACCTCATCGAATGGAAGAAGGGTGTCGAAGCTGCACCATCAGCCTATCTTGAAGACTAAAAAAAGGTCTTTTATCAGCGTCTGGAAAACTCCAGGCGCTTTTTTTCGACATTTTTGGGGAAAAACGCGTTCTTATATATGTAACCATTCTGTTATACAAGGAGGCGTTAACGAAAGAAACAAAGCTTCATTTTTACTCTATTACCCCATTTAGGCAGGGAGTCCCCCTGCCTTTATCTATGGAATAAATCACGCTTACATTGCATACTGACCACATGACAAAGGATCTTACATCGGGACCCATTACAAAAAGTCTCCTTCTATTTGCACTGCCAATGATAGCGGGGAACCTTCTCCAGCAGTTTTATAATATCGCTGACACTATGATAGTAGGAAGATTCTTAGGAAAGAACGCTTTGGCCGCAGTCGGCTCTTCCTTTACTCTCATGACATTCTTGACATCTATAATATTGGGTTTGTCCATGGGAAGTGGAGTACTTCTTTCCATGAAGTTCGGAGAGAAGGATGAAATGGGACTAAGGAAAGCGTCCTCCTCTTCTTTCTTTATTGTCCTTATAACTTCCATTGTTCTTACCATCGCCGCCTATGCTCTTTTAGATCTTTTGAAAGACCTAATGAACATTCCAGATGAAGTTTGGCCGGAAATGAGGGATTACCTGATAGTTATATTCTCAGGAATCATCGGCATCTTCTTTTATAACTGGTTCTCTTCTTTTTTGAGAGCATTAGGTAACTCTACTATTCCTCTGTTATTCCTGGCGATCTCCACTATATTGAATATAGGCCTGGATCTATACTTTGTTTTGGCTCTTAAAAGAGGCGTAAGGGGAGCTGCAGAGGCGACTGTGATCTCAGAGTATATATCAGGAATGGGAGTAGCCATATATACACTTATAGTTTCTAAGGAATCACGGTTCTCTATTAATTATGTTGATAAAAAAACTATTTGCGAAGTGACAAACTTCTCATTTCTTACCTGTCTACAGCAATCTGTAATGAATCTAGGAATATTAATGGTCCAGGGAAGAGTAAACAGCTTCGGCCCAGTTGTAATGGCTGCATTCTCAACAGGAGTAAAAATAGATGCCTTCGCTTATATGCCTCTACAAGACTATGGCAATGCTTTCTCTACTTTCACCGCCCAAAACTATGGGGCGGAAAAGAAAGATAGGATAAAGAAAGGAATGAGTGTGGCGTTTATTACATCCCTTATCTTTTCCCTTATCATATCTCTTCTAGTATTCATACTCTCCCCTTCATTGATGACAATATTTGTAGGTGTGGAAGAATTAGAGATAATAAGCGTGGGAACAGGATACTTGAGAGTAGAAGGCGCCTTCTATGCCCTTATTGGCTTCTTATTCTTGTTCTATGGTTTATATAGAGGGGTAGGTAAACCTGGAATGAGTTTTATTCTCACAATTATATCTCTCGGCTCCCGAGTCCTACTCTCTTATACAATATCGGGAATACCATATATTGGTGTATATGGGATATGGTGGTCTGTTCCAATCGGATGGCTACTGGCAGATATTGTAGGAGCTCTCTATTACATAAAGAAGAAGCCTCTATTAATGATAGAAAGCACAAAACGCATAAAAGAATCAAAAAAGTGGCAAAAGGGACTTGAAAGGGTAAAGTGATTTTCATATACTTTCAAAAGTTGGTTAACA
>CAMEXG010000207.1 GCA_945947045.1 uncultured Spirochaetales bacterium
GCCTTGCCGTCCTTCTGGATTTCTCTTGTGGCCTTGATTTTTGTCTGTGGGAAACTCAAGTGGTTTCCTGTAAACGGTTATATCTCGCCAGACAATGGTTTCCTTCCATTCTTAAGAAGTATAACTCTTCCTTCGATAGTACTTGCTCTGGGAGAGCTTTCTCTTTTGACAAGAATGTTCCGCTCTTCTTTGATCAACAGCTTTAATGAAGACTATATGACGGCATGTAGAGTCAAGGGGCTGGGAAGAGTGAGAAGTATGGTCCACTATGGACTAAGAAGTGCAATAATTGCTCCTATTACGCTGATTGGAAACCAAGCTGCAAAACTCTTCGGGGGGACAGTTGTAGTTGAGACTATATTCTCCCTCCCGGGAATAGGAAGACTCTTGTTAGTTGCTGTAGAGCAACACGACATCCCACTCTTGCAGGGCGTTGTTTTATTTATAACTACAATGGTTGTAGTTATGAATTTTCTTACCGATATTTTCGTCGCAATTGCCGACCCTCTTATTAGGCAAAGCGAGGGGGGAGTGAAATGAAAAAGAAAAACTTCTCCCTGATCCTCGGCATTTTCTTTGTAGCCATCATTATATTTCTATTTCTCTTGTCTTTTGTCTATCTACCTTACAGCGTAGATCAGATGGATACAAAAAACAGGTTCTCTCCTCCTTCTTCCTCCCACTTATTAGGAACAGACCAATTTGGAAGAGATATATTCTCACGTATTCTTGTTTCCACCCGTTCCGCTCTTGCAGTAAGTACATCATCAGTTTTGATGGGTACTATATTGGGCCTGTTGTTGGGAGCGCTGGCTGCGCTTTCGCCCCATATAATCGAAAGTATTCTTATGAGGTTCGTCGATGCAATGATGGCTTTTCCCGGCATTCTTTCTGCAATGGTTCTTTCTGCAATACTGGGAAAGGGAGTGATGAACGCCTCCATTGCAATAGCTTTCTTTATGGTTCCTGTTTTTGCAAGGTTATCATATTCCATGATTCTGGAGAGCAAGAAAAAAGAGTATATAAAGGCTGCAAAGAGCTATGGGGCGTCGACTCCCCGCCTATTTATATTCCACATGCTTCCAGAGATGTTTACTCGTCTTATTACACAGCTTTCGTCAAGTATTGGGGCGGCTGTTCTCACTGAGTCTTCTCTTTCATTCTTAGGCCTTGGAATTCAACCTCCTGGAGCAAGTCTGGGCCTGATGTTGTCGGAAGCCAAGGGTTATATTCTGATTCAACCCTATCAGGCTCTATGGCCTGGTGTCATCCTATCTATAGCTGTACTTGGCTTTTCTTTATTGGGGGACGGAATAAACGAGATTATCAAGGGAGAGCCTGACTATGAATGAGATAGTAAGGATAGACAGTCTTTCTGTCAGAGATAGCAGACGATATCTTTTGAGAGACATCTCTCTTTCTCTCCAGCTTGGTTCCTCACTTGCATTTATCGGGGAATCAGGTAGCGGGAAGACCATGACCATAAAATCTATTTTGGGAATCCTCCCGGATGACACCGAGGTGGAGAATGGTAAAGTGACGCTGTTTCAAAGTGACATGTTTTCTATCTCAGACAAAGAGAAGAGAAGACTTCTTTGTGAAAACGTAGGATTTGTACCTCAAAATACAGTGAACTATCTTCATCCCTTGTTGAAGATATCTGATCAGATTACCGATGGTTATACCAGACTTCACGGTAGAGGAAGTAAAAAAGAAGCCTTGGAGATAGCCCGGACATTACTGGAGAGTGTGGGTATTACCGACCCGGAAAGAGTATTGTCTTCATATCCTTCGCTATTATCGGGAGGAATGAAACAGAGAGTTAATATTGCTTCCGCCTTGATGAACCATCCCTCTCTCCTTATTTCTGACGAGCCTACGTCAGCCCTCGATAAAGTAGTACAGAAGCAGGTTGCCGAATTATATTTGGACTTAAGGAAAAACAGCCTCATGTCCCTTATAGTCGTAAGCCACGATTTAGTCTTCGTAAAGAAAATCGCCGATAGAGTCGCCGTGTTTTATGCAGGCGAAATAGTGGAGGTGGGGGAATCTGACGAGATATTCTCCAATCCCCTGCATCCATATACAAAGGCTCTTATCTCCCTATCCCCCTCCCTTGTCAGAGATAAATCTAAACCTTTGAAGGAGATCAAGGGATATATTACTGAAAAAGACAGACGAAATATCGGGTGCCCTTTTGCATCCAGATGCATAAGTGCAAGAAAAGAGTGCTTGGAGAGTGTGGAAGTAAAAGAAGTGTCGGAAACACACTTTGTGAGGTGCGTTCTATGATTCTTGAAGTAAAGAATATAACAAAAGAATATAAAGTGAGGGGGAGAAAAGAACCCTTTGCTGCCTTAAAAAATGTATCCTTTTCTCTTGATGAAGGTGAAGTCTTAGGTATAGTAGGGGAATCAGGGAGTGGAAAGACTACACTTAGCGAGATAGCCGGAGGCTTAAGAAAACCCACGTATGGCTCGGTTCTTTTCCAAGGAAAGGATATAGGCGGAATGAAAAAGGAAGAGTGGAGAGAGTACAGAAAAAGCGTCCAGTTTATTTTCCAGTCTCCCAAAGAGTCCATGAATCCATACTATACTATCCGCTCTATACTCTCTGAGCCTTTGACTATTAATTTTCCTTCCATGTCCAAGGCTGAGAAAGAAGAAAGAATAAAAGACATGCTTATTAGAGTGGGAATGGATGTGGAAACGACGCTTTCATTTCGCCCTAGCCACTTTTCCGGAGGTCAGATGCAGCGAATCGCCATTGCCAGAGCTCTTTTATTGGAGCCGAAGGTTATAGTATGTGACGAGTGCACGTCGGCCTTGGATGTATCGCTGGAAGCCCAGATCATCAACCTTCTTTCTTCTCTTAAGAAAGAGACAGGCGTATCTATGATTTTCATCAGCCATGATATTTCACTTGTCAGATATATCTCCGACAGAATAATGGTTATGAAAGACGGCGTGGTGGTGGAGGAGGGCGATACAGAGAGCGTAATGTCGGAGCCAAAGCACGAATACACAAAGACTCTCATCGAAACATC
>CAMEXG010000208.1 GCA_945947045.1 uncultured Spirochaetales bacterium
AGATGAAAGAAGATCTTTTATCATCAATGTTTTGTCTACATAAAAGAATCTCCACTTAATAAGCTTCTCAAAATCGTCAATGCCTACTGGTAGTTTCTTTTCTTGCATCCTAGAAAACAACCTCTCTTCTCCATTTATTTTATATAAAAAAAATCAAAGATAAGGATAAATTTTCAAAAAAAGAGAACTTCCAACATTCTATAGCTGGAAGCCTCTCATTGTTAGTGAGCTCTTATTTCTTTAGACAATCTTATTAATTACGTTTCCATCCATCCAAGCTCTCAGATTCTCGAATACGATCTTTGCTCTCAAGCTCATAGACTCTTTCGTTGCAAATGCAACGTGGGGAGTAAGAAGAGTATTAGGGGCAGATAGGATCGGAGTCGATAGTGATAAAGGAGGTTCTGAAGAATACACATCTACCAACGCACCTCTTATTGTACCTTCTTTCAGAGCTTCGACCAGGTCTTCTTCAACTACAACAGGTCCTCTGGCTACATTGACGAGAATTGCACTCTTTTTCATCATCTCAAGCTCTTTCTTACCGATCAAGCCTCTAGTCTCCGGTGTCAGCGGGCAGTGAAGAACAACTATATCTGATTCTCTCAATAGTTCTTCTTTCTCCACTTCTGTTATATAAGAAGGAGTATCGGAGTGCTTAGTTCTAGATGAAGCGAGTACTGTCGCTCCTAGGCAGTTGAATATCTCGGCAGTTCTCTTTCCAATCTTTCCGAGTCCTATAATACCTACTGTCTTACCCTTGACTTCACATCCAACGAGACCTGTCTTGTCTTTTCCTTCCCTGCATCTAGCTTCAACCTGCGTTATATTTCTCATAAAGGAAAGGACCATACCAAGAACAAGTTCCGATACAGCTTCGTTTGAGTAACCGGAAGCGTTGCTTACAGAAATACCCTTCTCTCTTGCTGCATCCAGTCCCACGTGGTCTGTTCCTGTGAAAGCTACATCGATAAACTTCAGGGTATCACAACTGGAGATGACTGAAGAGGGGTATGGCATATTTGCGATAATTACTGCATCCGCTCCCGCTGTCTCCTTCTTTAGTTCCTCTACGTCCAGAGTCTTCTGATACTCTACAAACTCCACGCCTTCTTCAATAAATGGTCTTTCCAAAGCCTCGAGCTCCTCGTGGCTAATTCCAAGACCTTCCAATATTGCTACTTTCATTTATTCCTCCTGATAGCTGTATTATAAAACAACAAAGATTGTGTTACTTTATGTTATTTTGCTTTATAGTACAAAAATTAGATCTTTATAAAAGAATAGTAAAATTTTGTATTTTTCTACCATAAATAATGTGCAATATTCCTATGATATTAGATGAAATTGAAGCACGGATTTCCTTTTTGGGAGAACTGACATCTATAAACTCTCCGATATCCCTGTGGTCTTTCGATAATAACGGGACACTGTATTGGACAAACTCGACTTCACTTACCTATAACCTTAGATTCTTCAATTTCCGTACAAAATCTAGTTTCTATTTATGATTTTTAGCTTTTCATTTAAATAGAAAACTTTTTGACGATATTTTATACATTTTCTATAGGTATCTCGAATGACAAGAAATAGTGATTGATTCAAAATACGCCTATGAAAATGCTACTTGAATTGTCTCTTATAATGGCTCTTTGTCTCCTTGGAGATCTAATTGCGTCTCTGATTCCGTTTCCCATTCCAGGAACTATCCTGGCTTTGTGCATCCTCTTTATTCTTTTAAAGGCCAAGGTAATCAAACTTTCATGGGTAGAGGATGCAGGGAATCTGCTACTTAAGAATATGACACTTCTTTTCGTACCGACGGGAGTCAAGATAATGGCATACTTCGGTGTCATTAAAGATATATGGTGGAAACTACTTCTCCTTTGCTCTGCAGCGACTGCTCTGTCTTTTTTGGCTACAGCCCTGGTTGTCGGCGGAGTAATGAAGCTGACAAGAAAAGGAGAGAAATCATGAAAGAAATACTCTTCTCCACTCCTCTATTTGGTCTATCAATATCATTTGCATCCTTTTTTATCGGGGAATTAATCCAGAAAAAGACCAATAAGTCATATCTAAATCCTCTTTTGATCAGTTATGCCTTGATCATATCTTTCCTTCTTATCTTCCATATTCCTCTTGAGTGGTATATGAAGGGAGGAGACATCATAAACTTATTTCTTACTCCTGCTACTTGCGCTCTTGCTCTAAATATTTATAGGGAATGGAAACTAATAAAAGAGAATTGGCTGGCCCTCACAGCGGGTACACTCACAGGATCCATAGTCTCTATGACCTTTGCCTTCTTTATGGGGAAGGCACTAGGTTTTGATGAAACAGTCTGCCTCTCAATTGTTCCAAAGGGTATTACTACACCTATGGCGATGGCAGTGTCAGAGACAATAGGTGGCATTCCTTCTATTACAGTCTTATCTGTCCTCATTACAGGAATCACAGGAAATGTTCTTTCTCCTGTGTTGATCAACCTCTTTAGAATAAAGGATCCGACAGTACAGGGAATATCAATAGGAACATGTTCCCATGCAATAGGCACATCAAAGGCACTGGAGTTGGGGGAAAAACAAGGAGCCCTGTCTTCTGTTGCATTGACTCTCTCTGGAATTGTTACAGTGGCTCTATCACTGATATTCTTCTAGTCTCCCTCCTCTCTCATAATAAAATAAAGGAAACAAGAAGTTGTATATTGCACCACAAAAAAGAGACACACATGTAGTAAAGAGTCATGTGAACATGCTTGGAGTAAATGAAGCGATGGCATTGTTTATTGAAAGCGTAATCTCTGTTTTGGATATAGCACTTAAAGTCGGAATATTTGATCAAAGTCATTTTGCCATAGTCTTTCAAGAGCGTTGGAATGATAGAGAGGATGAATAGAAAACTGAACATGAAGGCATAGAGTCGGGAAAGACTACAGAAAGGATGTTTCGATGAGAGTCTTTGTGTATTCGTGCTTTGGCTCCGACATTACGCTCT
>CAMEXG010000209.1 GCA_945947045.1 uncultured Spirochaetales bacterium
TTTTCTTTGTCGTTTTTCTTTACAGGCATTTCCAAAGCCTTCTCTTCGTCACTCATGTTGGACCCCTTTAGAAACTAATTAAGTAATTGGCGTCACAAAAGGACACCTCCGACTAAATTACCATCTATTAGCAACCGCTGTCAACGAAGTTGTGGGGGATGAGAAAGATAGTTTTTGTTTCATGGCCGTTTATGTATGGTTTTTTTCCCCTTGATTCCTGTTTTGGTGCATAAAAATTTGGTTTGAATCTTTTTTTATTTGTGTTTTTCCTTTTTCTATTGCACAATGCCCACGGGGGGACCTTTTGAGAGTACTTATTACCACAGAATTCTATTTACCTTTCCAATGTGGTGTAACGACTGCGGTGGTGAATTAAAGGAAGGAATTGGAGGCTTTTGGAGACGAAGTAAGGGTGCTTACTATAGGAAAAAACAAGCACTCTTATTGGGACGGAGAGAATAAGTGTTGGTATATAAGGTCCAACTTTCCTAGTCTATATAAAGACTCATATGCCTCATTTGCCTTAAACGATAGAATTCTCGACGAAGTTTTACAGTGGAAACCCGATGTCATTCACTCTCAAAGCGAGTTCTTTTCATTTCTCTTTGCCTCCAAGGTGTCGAAAAAACTGAATATCCCTATCGTCCATACTTGTCACACTGACTTTGTGTCATATTCAATCCACTTCACAAAGTTTGTCAAAGTCTGGAACTTCTTTGCACAGTTCGTGGTTCCTTTTCTCATTAGAAGGGCCAGTAGGGTAATCTGCTCTTCAGATAAAATCTATAACCTGATCAAGTCGTATAGGATAAAGAAGCCTATAGATAGAATCATGATAGGCTTGGATTTGGAAAAGTTTAGTAAAGAGATTTCCAGTGAAGAGAGAAAAAGTATCAGAGAAGGATTCGGCTTGAAAGATGACGATATAGCCTTTGTATCCATATGCAGACTAAGTAAGGAAAAGAGTGTAGACCAAGTTTTATCGCTCTTTTCAAACTTGGATATTCCTTCTTCAAAATTGATTTTCATCGGAGGGGGAGAGGAAAGAGAGAACTTGGAAAGGGAAGTCGAGGCTCTAAAATTAAAGGATAAAGTTGTGTTTGGAGGCGAAGTTCCGGGAAGCGAAGTCTGGAAATACTATAAAATCGGCGAGATTTATATAGGAGCATCTCTTTCAGAGACCCAGTGCCTTTCTTATGTGGAGGCTATGGCCAGCGGTATGCCTTTGTTGGTGAAAGACGACCCGGTATTGAAAGGTTATTTGATCAACGACAGGAACGGAATAATATATAACTCTCTCGATGACTTCGTGCTGAAGGCGGAGATTCTTTCTTCTTCTCCCGAACTGAGACAGAAACTTGGTTCTGAAGCGAAAAAGTCAGTGTTGAGATTCTCTCTTTCAATATTCGGAGAGAAGCTTAAGAAGAGTTTTGATATTGCAAAGGGTGGGAGAAAAAATGGATAGAAGTGTACGCTTCCCCCAGACAATGAGAAATTTTGCCTCTGGTTCCTTGTTTTCTCTTCTTTCAGGAATCACTATGTATATTTCAAGGATAGTCTTTCTGAAATATATGACAGTGGACTATTTGGGGTATACTTCTCTCTTCGAGCATGTCTTTCTTCTTGTTTCCGTATTGGACTCGGGAGTTGCAACGTCTCTTACAAGTTTCATGGCAAGAGCTCTTGCTGCCGGTGATGAAAGAAAAAAGAATGGGGTCTTGAAAGAAGCGAGGAGAGTTTATCTGGTAGTCTCCACCTTGATGTTGACTGTACTGTTCTCAATCTCGCTTATATTGGGAAGAAAGGGGTTGTTTCTTCCATCTCTATTTTATTTTTTAGGACAGTGCGCCCAATATTACTTAGGCTGGAGAATTCTCGCCCTTAACGCATCTGGAAGAAATGACATTGTTTCGCGATATGTACACATGGGGCGGACTATAGGGGCTGTTGCTGAAATTGCGGTGATATCCCTCACTGGGAGTTTTACACTCTATGTCGCTGTATCGATGGTGGCGGTCATTCTTTCATATATCCTTCTTTTCTTCAAAGCAGGGAGAGTTTCTCCTTGGATGAATGAAAGAGAGGGTGTCATAGACAAGAAAGAAGAGAAATACCTGATCTCTGTTTTGCCGAGTATGTTCTCCCATAGGTTCGGTTCTCTGTTCTTTCGTTGTTATGAGATCATCGCAGTGAACTTGGTCTTTGGCTTTTCTGTGGGCGGGCGTTATTCCAACATGTTATTCATCTCCACTGCATTTATGACGGTTTTCTGGATATTCCAGAGTTCAGTGACAGGAATTGTCGGGGATCATTATGCAATGGAGGGAAGGAGGGACAGTTTCCTTCTATTTAGAAAAATGGAGGCTGTCAATCTACTTTTTTCATTTCTCGCCGCACTGGTCTTTCTGATATTTAGTAAGAAAATAGGGGAGTTATCCTTCGGAAAAGACAATATTTTGGAGGGAGCTGTACCTTTGTTGCTTTCCCTTGAGATATTTCTTAATTCCACAAGAACTACTTTGACCGTGTTCAGGGATGCTATGGGTGACTATCATAGAGATTGGTGGAAGCCTGTATTGGAGGCCGTATCGGTAGTATGTCTTACATTCTTTCTTTCCAGTAAATACTCTTTCTATTCGATTCCCCTTTCAATCTCCGTTACTCTTCTCTTTCTTTCAATTCCTATAGATAGCTTTATTGTGACCAGAAGACTAAAGGGAAAAGGTTATTCTTCGTTCATTCCTGTTTTCATTTCGACACTCGTTTTTTCCATTGTGCTTATTCTGGTCGGATATTTTTGGGGCTAAACGGTGAATTTGTGTCAAAAAATAATTGTTTATCTTATTTTTCTTTTGATTTGTTATATAGGCTCTTATATACTTATTTAGAATTTGATCTTTATCCCGGGGGAAAAGGAGTAAAATGAATCAGATTTCACTTG
>CAMEXG010000210.1 GCA_945947045.1 uncultured Spirochaetales bacterium
AGGAAAGCATCTGAAGATATTACCTGCACCGAAGTGAATCCAAGTGCAGCCTTCTTCTGTGGCTTTCCTCATTTTTTCTATATCGAATTGAGGAAGAATAATTCCTGCTTTCTCCCATTCCCCTCTGTTTTTCAAACCTTCTAGACTAAGTTTCATCTACACTCCTCCAATTATCTGTCTTTGGGACGGTTTAAGAGTATCATACTAAAATATTAGTTGCAACATTTCTTTTCAGTAATACAAGAAGACTATAAATAACTAATATTTTAGATATTTTTTTACATCTCAGTACCTCTCTTATTATATAATTGTATCATGGAAAGAGGAAATGTATTTGATGAATTGAGAAAAGAGATTCTCGATTTGACATTAAAACCAGGGACGGAATTAAACCTAAATCAGCTGTCTGCACTCTTCGGTGTAAGCCGTTCTCCTATTAGGGATGCAGTGAAAGAGCTCTCCGGAGAGCACTTAATAGACATATATCCCCAGAGGGGTACCTATGTAAGCAGGATTAATCTCAGGATGGCAGATGATGAAAGATTCATCAGGTTAAACCTGGAGCTGGGATCCATTCCTGATTTTATAAACAATATCAACGACGAACTTATTTCAGAGATGGAGGACCTCATCGATAAACAAGAGAAAGCTTTTGCCCTGAGAGATACATCTCTTTTATTAAAACTAGACGACCAGTTTCACTCAGTAATATTCAAGGGTGCAGATAGAGAAGGAGTCTTCGACTTTATCCTGACACGTAACGGCAACTACCATAGAATGCGCCTCATCTCTTTTATGTTCGATGCAATCAGCGAGGATGTTATCAGACAGCACAAAGTAATATTGGATGCTATAAAAGAGAGGGACACTGAAAAACTTTTGGCTCTTGATAAGGCACATATGACAAAACTCAAGAAAGAAACAGTCTCTTTTAGAGAAACAATGCCTCAATATTTCACAGAAAGATAAATTTCTTTCAAATTCACTTTTGATTTTTCCCCTCTCTGTTGTAAGCTAATACAAAAGAGAGGTTAATCATGAAAAATATACTTTTTGTCGCCTCGGAGTGCGTTCCTTTTGTCAAGACAGGTGGACTGGCTGATGTTGTAGGAAGCCTACCGAAGAATCTTGATAAAAAGAAATATGACACTAGAGTCATCCTTCCACAATATGAGTGCATGAAGGAAAAATACAAAGAAAGACTAAAGAGTGTGTGCTATTTCCAGATGGACAACAGAATCTATGTGGGAATCAACTCATTGGTTGAAGATGGGATTACATACTATTTTGTCGATAACAAACAGTATTTCTGCGGTGCAAAGCCATACTTCGATCTCTTTTCAGATCTTGAGAGATTTGCATATTTCTCAAAAGCCGTGCTTTCCGCCCTTCCGCTCATAGGTTTCAGACCTGACATCATTCATGCCCATGACTGGCAGGCTGCACTTGTCCCTGTATATCTTAACACTGTTTTCCAGGGGGACCCCTTCTTCAGAGGAATCAGGACTATAATGACCATACACAACATACGTTTCCAGGGATGTTGGAATGTGGGTCATCTCAGATGGGTTACAGGTCTTCCTTCAGAATGCTTCCAGCCAGGAAAGCTTGTTTCTCCATACCAGGACACATCAATGCCTTGGGATGAATGGAATGCAACAATGCTTCGCGGGGGCATAGTCTATTCCGACTGGGTCACCACCGTCAGCGAAAGCTACGCAGGGGAAATCCAGACTCCTGCCTTCAGCGACGGCCTGGACGATATCCTAAAATGGAGAAAAGACAGGCTCATGGGTATTGTGAACGGCATCGACTGTGAAGTGTGGAATCCAAAAACAGATCCACACATCAAAAAGAACTATGACACAAGGAATTTCTGGAACGGAAAGAAAGAGAATAAGATCGAGCTTCAGAAGAGATACGGATTACCTGAAAACGGCGATGTCTATACCCTTGCAATTGTCTCTCGTCTTACAGACCAGAAAGGACTGGACCTAATAGACGGCATCATGGACGAGCTGGCAAGAAAAGACATCAACCTCATAGTATTAGGCAGCGGCGACGAGAGATATGAAAATATGTTCCGCTATTACAGCAGGAAATATCCAGATAAAATCGCATGTAGAATCGGATATGACGAGGAGCTGTCCCACCTCATATATGCAGGCTGTGACGCATTCTTGGTTCCTTCCGCCTTTGAGCCATGCGGTCTGACACAGCTTATCGCACTCAGATACGGCTCTCTCCCGATAGTCCACGAAATCGGAGGGCTTAAAGACACTGTAAAGCCTTATAACCAATATGAAGGAAGTGGAACAGGCTTCTCCTTCAAGGGGTACTCTTCCTCTGAACTATTAGACAGAATCAACCACTCCGAATGGCTCTACAGAGATAACAACACAGAGTGGAAGGCTATGGCAAAGAGAGCTATGAAAGAAGATTGGTCATGGACCAACTCTTCAAAGAAATATGAAGAGCTCTATGATTCTTTGTGCTGATAGTTTTAAATCTTAAATACTTTGACTGCTTGTTTCCGCCACCTGATGGAAACAGGCAGTTTTTTCACCAAAGGAGTTTTATTGTCCTTTTTTTTGAAAAAAGCCATGAAATGAACCCTTTTTTTGTAATACTCTCATTGCACTTCTCAGAATAAAATGACAGCGTAAGGAAGGCGATTGATGACGATTGAAGAATGCTACTCCATGATGGGTGGAGATTGGGATGGAATCAAAAGGAGAATAGGCAACGAGGCTCTTATCGCCCGTTTGTCGATAAAGTTTTTATCTGCAAAAGAGTATTCTGAAATCGGTGATGCAATCAGTGAGAGAGATTGGGAAAGAGCCTTTCTCAACGCCCATACACTTAAGGGCGTAGCATTAAACCTTGGATATAACGACCTTGCGAAGGCTACTAGCAACCTTACGGAACTCCTTAGAC
>CAMEXG010000211.1 GCA_945947045.1 uncultured Spirochaetales bacterium
TACTTTCATGAAAAAACCTCCTAATTGGATTTTTGGTCCAACTAGAAGGTCACAGATCAATAAAGCTGCCCCTCTTTTAATTCCAATAGGCTCTCATTCTTTTCTTTAATGTTTCTCTATATCCATCCCAATCAGTAATAGGAGAGAGGGCGACCCCATCTTCAACTGCAGCTTTTGCCACAGCAACAGCCTCCCACTCAATTACTCTAGGATCAAAAGGCTTTGGAACGATGTAATTCCTACCGAATGAGAAATCTTGTCCACCGTATGCCTTCTTCACCTCCTCAGGAACCGCTTCTTTAGTAAGTCTGGCCAAGGCCAAGGCAGCAGCTTTCTTCATGTTTTCTGTAATCTCTGTAGCCCTTACATCCAATGCCCCGCGGAAGATAAATGGGAAACCAAGAATATTGTTTATCTGGTTAGGATAGTCACTTCTACCTGTCCCCATGATTACATCGTTTCGTACACTCTTTGCTTCTTCGTATGTAATCTCCGGATCAGGATTTGCCATGGCAAATACAATAGGATCCTTTGCCATAGACTGCAGCATTTCTGGTTTTAGTACGCCTTTTGCAGATACACCCATAAATACGTCTGCTCCGACAATTGCTTCTTTCAGGGTGCGGAAGGGAGTATCGGCGGCAAGGCTCTCATGCACAGGATTCAAACCTGGTCTTCCTTTATATATGACACCATCGATATCTGTCATAATAAGATTCTCTTTCTTTATTCCCATTGAAAGGAACATCTTTGCACACGAGCATCCTGCAGCCCCTGCACCAGAGAATACAACCTTCATATCTTCAAGCTTCTTTCCAACAATCTCTGCACCATTAATAAGAGCTGCAGAGGCTATAATCGCCGTTCCGTGCTGATCATCATGAAATACAGGAATATCACAGCGTTTCTTTAATTCATTCTCAATATAAAAACACTCGGGCCCCTTAATATCTTCCAAGTTGATTCCACCGAACGTAGGAGAAATGGCGGCGACTATATCTATAAATTTATCTGGGTCTTTTTCATTTACTTCTATGTCGAATACATCGATATCGGCAAAACGCTTAAACAATACCCCCTTACCTTCCATTACTGGTTTACTGGCAAGAGCGCCTCTGTCACCCAGACCAAGTATTGCGGTACCGTTTGAAATAACAGCAACCAAGTTTCCCTTTGAAGTGTAGCGATATGCATCATCTTTATTATTATCTATGGCAAGTACAGCTTGAGCCACTCCCGGAGTATAAGCCAAAGATAAATCATCTGCTGTTGCACAAGGCTTACTTGGTACTACACTCACCTTTCCCGGTCTACCCTCTTCATGATACCTAAGAGCCCTGGTCTTTAAATCTTCCATATTCTTCCTCTCTATATATTCAGATGCCTATTTAGTTCCATTGGTCACAAAAAGGAGTATTGTCGGGTAATACTCCCAACCTTCATAAGGGAACTCAGTCAAATGATATTGTATTTCATTCCCTTTTCAAAGTGACTATCATATATCTAGCAATACATTGTGACTCAGCAGGCTTAAAGAAGGAGCTTTTGAGGTCTCTTGAGGATGAAACCTTCATTTATATGAAGGGGAATGAAGAGTGGGAAAAGTTGAAAAGTGACGTAAATACTAAAGCTCTGGAAAATGACAAAGAAAGGATCCAATAAGACCTTTCTATTCTATTAGAGCAAGATGTCTGTACATTTTGAGAGACAAAACTATTCCCAGATTGAAATCCACTTCCAGCCGGGAGTATTGTTTTTATTTTCTGCCTTTATATCTCAGCGTAAATTGTTCTCTAGCATTGATACCAATAGTCTGGTATCTAGTGGCTTTGACAAATGCCCGTTCATTCCCGATTGATAAGCCTTCTCTTTATCTTCCTCGAAAACATTGGCTGTCATGGCAATTACAGGAATAATTCTCTTATCCTTATCCTGTAACCTTCTAATATTTCTTGTGGCTTCATATCCATCCATAACAGGCATCTGAATGTCCATCAAAACTAAGTCATAATAGCCGGCGCCATGAGAGATAATGGCATTTAGACACTCTTCCCCGTTGGTGACGACATCTGTATGAATGCCTAACTCTCTAAGTATCTCAACTGCTATCTCACTGTTTATTACATTGTCTTCTGCCAAGAGTATTCTTCTACCTTCAAGTGAGACGAGGGGAAGCTTTTCTTCTTTCTTTACTGATTCCTTATCTTCCAAACGTTCTAAGGTGATCGTTACAGTCACTGTAGTACCTTTTCCCTGCTCACTCTCAATCTCAATATTTCCACCCATAGCATCCACAAGTCTCTTGGTTATAGTCATACCCAAGCCTGTACCTGATATTCCGCTGAGAGTGGCGTTGCGTTCCCTAGAGAAAGAGTTAAACACAAAGGGAAGGAATTCTTTCGATATCCCGATACCGTTGTCTCTTACTACAAATTCAAAAACAGAAAGATTACTATCCTCTTTTCTTTCTTCATGGACATTTAATGTCACCCTTCCGCCACTGGGAGTATATTTCACTGCGTTACTTAAAATATTGAGTAGTATTTTCTGCACTTTCACTTTGTCGCACAGAATCGTGGTATGACAAGCATTGCCCGATGCTTCAAATGAGAGTCCCTTCTCTTTTGCACTCTCATTTACAGAAACCATTACTTCACTTATCAAGTCCTGACACAGACAAGGCTTAAGTGAAAGATCAATCTTCCCGCTCTCAATCTTAGCCATATCTAAGACATCGCCTATCAAACCCACAAGCTGTTTGCCGCAGATTTGGATCTTATCTATATAATCTTCCAAGACTTCCTTATCATCCAAATGCTTCTTCGCAAGCTCTGAGTAACCAATGACCGCGTTAAGTGGTGTCCTTATATCATGGGACATATTGAAAAGGAAGTAACTCTTTCCCTT
>CAMEXG010000212.1 GCA_945947045.1 uncultured Spirochaetales bacterium
ATTATTACTATCTAGGATTATTGATTTGTCCCCAACCTTTGGAAGCGGTTCATTCCCAACTTTATAAGCGATAAAGGAAGAAGCAGTGCCCCGCTTTTTCCCTTCCTTTACAAGAGCTAAAAGCTCATCTGCTTCCTTTCCGCCTCCACAGAAAGCCCAAGCTTCATGCTTTTCGTCCTTATTTCCATTATCTATATATTCTGCCCATAGATCATCAGGTGCCATTTATTTCTTCTCCAATATAGCCATTATAAAGCATAGATAATCACCTGCACCACTCTCCATGCTCTTCCTGTCTCCTATTGCGTATTCGTTTTCTTCTTTTAGCCAATCATTCCACGCTTCGTCATCTGTCTCCATCTTTCTGCATTCAATAAGCTCAAAGCCCTTTGATGAAGATAGTACGTCTCTCCAGTATTCTATGTCTTTGATATACTCAAGCTGTTCTTTATTCCACGATAACAGGAGAAACTCAGGATACTCTCCATTAAACTCTTTCTCCATTCCTGTGATTGCTAGATATATCTTTCCGCCTTTCTTTAGAAATGGGCTTATTTTATTATCAAGAAAGGCTTTATCACGTCCAAAGTAGTTCCAGCTGTCTATACACGTAATGGCATCAAAGAAGTCTTTATCAAAAGGTAAAGATTCAGCATCTGCCTTTACTGCCTCTACACTTTTATCCATTACACCTTCTCTCTTGAAAAACTCATTATTCTCCTCCGGATCACTCCAGAGATCAGAGGCATAGACTTTAGGTCCATACTCTTTATGTATAAATAGACTAGTAAGTCCTGTTCCTGAACCTAAGTCACATACAACATCATCTTTCCCCAACTCTCTTCCCTCCAGTAGCTCTTCAGCCAGCTTCAAGGGATTAGGACCCATAATCATATTATGTAGTCTTTTATACTTATCGCTTCTTTTGTATTCCATTTTATTCCTCCAATAGTGATTCAAACTCTTCTTTTAGATTCTTCTTTAACTTCTCAGAACTTCCTTTACTATCAAAGAGAAAGTAGGAAAGGAACATGAGGCTCCATAGCCTCATAGCTTTTTTCTCATATTCTTCAATGCCCAACGCTTCCATTACATCCTTTGTGTAGGAAAGGGGACCAGAGACAAAGTTTTCGTCCCACTTTACGCTTAGTTCCTCTCTACCCAGTCTCTCAAGAGATAGAAACTTCCTATATTCCGAAGCTCGTTTGTTTTCTGTCCAATATTCAAACTGAGAGAGAGCGTAAGAGATGAAATCACGTTTATTAATGTCTCTATACTCATTATCCCTCTCACTTTTTGAATACTCTGGAACCTTCATATCTCTAGCCCTATTTCTATCTTCCGTGTCCATCATCTTAATGATTGAATCTAGGATCTCTTCTTTAGAATCGAAATGCTTAAATAGGGCTGCTTTCGATATTCCCAGCATAGACGATATGTCACTGAGGCTTGTTGCATCATAGCCTTTGGTGCTGAAGAGGCTCAGTGCTACATCTAATATCTCTTCTCTTGTATTTCTTCTTTGTTTCACTCCTATATTTTAGTTACCGTTCGGTAACTTTGTCAACAAAAATATAATTGCAACCTATAGTTGCGCGTTTTCAAGCTGAAATTGGTTGAGAAATACACCTGAAAAGGTAAAAGATATACAGAACGGAGGTCTTATGACTATTGGCGAAAGATTGACAAACGAAAGAAAAAAGCTGGGATTAACGCAAGAAGATCTAGGTGCGAAGCTAAATATTAGTAGGCAGGCTATTTCCAAGTGGGAGAGCGACATTTCTCTTCCTGATGCAGCTAATCTAATTAAGCTATCTTCTCTTTTCTCTTGCTCCATTGATTATATTCTTAATGGAACAGAGAGAGAGGAAGAAAAAAAGACTGGAACAGAGAATGGTGCTACGAAATCTTTTAGACCTAGGATTAAGGAAAAGCATAGCGAGAAGACACTGATGGGTCTTCCTCTCTGGTCCATCGGTATAAACTCCAAAGGTTTCTTCTCTCTTGGCTTCAAGTCTCAAGGTGTATTCTCACTTGGCTTTGTCTCCAGGGGAGTATGCTCTCTAGGCTGCTTCTCCATGGGAGGAGTATCTATTGGCATGGCGTCTTTAGGCCTATTCTCACTGGGATCCTTTTCATTAGGACTCTTATCGCTGGGAGCAATATCAGTGGGGCTAATAGCATCCCTAGGTGCAATATCTATCGCACCGCTATCTTTAGGGGCACTATCAGTTGGAGAAGTATCAGTAGGAGCCTACTCACGGGGTAGATGGTTATCTTATGGAGACAATGCCAAAGCTCTTGTTGCCATAGGAAAAAGCAAGGTAGCGGGAGATTATACAGCATTTCTCCCGCTGAAAAAAGGAGAAGGAGAGTATCTATTTAGTGTTTTGAAGGAGAATATTCCTTTCTACTTAAAATGGACACTGGGTAGCATTAAGCACTTATTCGGAATCTAATCAAAGTTCTTTCATATTTCCATGTCCTGGAAATACTCTGCACTTTGGAGGGAGTATATTTTTCATAGACGCCCTCTCTTTTTTTGAAAGAACAGGGTCGGTATCTACACTAGTCATCAATACAGGAGCCAGAGTGTTATACTCCCTCTGCTCATCTGTCATATCTTTGATATTAACCCAAATATCTCCTGTAAAGGCTACTTTCTCTTCCTCCAACAACAATAACGACTCACCCTTTAAGTGTCCGCCTTCCCCTTCATATAGTGCGAAGTGTAGGTCTTCCCAATCCCAAACGCCGCTTTTCTCAATTGGAGAGGAGATAAACTCGGGCTCGCCTCCCACTTCCTCCACTCTTTCCATATCTGGAAGAGTATAATGAGTGAGAATCTTGCACATTCTTATATATGG
>CAMEXG010000213.1 GCA_945947045.1 uncultured Spirochaetales bacterium
TGGTTGTTTATTACATGCTGTAGGTGAAACCTGTGCTGAACGAAGGATAATGTTTATCTTTTCTTCTTCTACTTGTCTATCAGAAAACTTCCTTACAGAGTATCTATTTTCGCATAGCTCAACAAAATCCATATTCATCTCCCTTTATCAATACTATTTATGAGTTAAATTTTTAACTACTAATCCCAAAACGATAAATACTAGGCTTCCCATCACTCCCCAGAATACAGGAAGAATATCAACATTAGGTAGGAGTAGCTTTCCCATTATCGTACATATGGGAGCTGCTATTATAGACGCTAGAATATAGGCCCCTATGGAAGGAGTTTTCAATTTGGCAGCAATAAACAGGGGATTATATATAAACGTCATCCCTGTATTAAACGCTGCTGTAGTTCATAATTGGGTGGCTAGATTGCTGTATGGAGAAAGCGAAGACCGTTACTTTAAGCTTCATGAGCTATTATCCACAGACGAAGGAAACAACAGAGATTTGATTTGCATGCCATACTTGGTAGGAGAGAGGTTTCCTGTTGCTGATGATAAGGTAAGAGGAGTTTTTATCGGAGCAGATCTTTCCACAACTAAGGTAGATTTTGCAAGGAGTGCATTGGAAGGAGTAGCTTTTTCTCTTAGACAAGGCTTGGAAAAGCAAGGAATAATGGCCACTAGTGTTTCTCTTATAGGTGGTGGCGCTGCAGAGTCGGTTTGGAATCAGATAATAGCAAATGTATTTAATGCTCCGACAAAAGTATTCGGCGACTCTGATGTCCTTCCTTCAATTATGCTTTCATCTGTTGTTCTATATGGAAAAGGAATAATCAATAGCTACGATGAGTTTATTACAAGCGTATTGGATAAGCAGGAATGCAAAATCTCTATTATCCCGACAAAAAAGAGAGCGAAAGATACGATATAGTGTTTGAAAGATTTAAGAAAATATATCCTTCAGTGAGAGATTGTTTCTGATGGGAAAAGGGGGCCTAAAATGAAGCCCCCTTTACATTTAGTTGGACCACTCTTATACAAAGAGAGAAACAACAAAGAGAATAAGGATAATTGTGATACCCATTGCAGCTGTCATACCTGTCTGAGCCTTATATGCTTCTTCTGTCTTCATGTCAGAGAACTGAGAAACAACCCAGAAGTAAGAGTCGTTTGCATGGGATGCAACCATTGATCCTGCTCCGATAGCCATAACAACAAGTACTCTTCCAAGTGGAGAAGCAAAGCCCATTGTCTCCATAAGTGGAACCATAATGGATGCTGTAGTGATCATTGCTACAGTACTTGCTCCCATACTGAGCTTGAAGATACATGCGATGATGAATGGAACGAAGATACCTAAGCCTGTTGTTGAAAGACCCTGGATAGAAGCCTGGATTGGGAGAGCCTTGAGGATCTGTCCGAAAGCACCACCTGCACCAGTGATGGCAAGAATAGCTGCACTATCTGTAATACCTGCTGATACCCAAGAGAGAGTATTCTTCTTTTCCTGCTTTGGAATCATACCGATTGCAAGGAATACACCGATAAGGAGAGCGACTACCGGCTTACCGAGGAATGTAAAGATATTTGCAACAGCGCCTGTTGCACCGAGAATTGAAACTACAGAAGCGATACCGATGAGGATGATAGGAAGAAGGATTGGAGCAAAGCTCTGGAGAGTTCCAGGAAGCGTTCCATACTTCTTCTGAAGTTCTTCGAGAGTATATTCGCTGTTAGCTTCGATATGGATTGTAGAAGAAACTTTCTTAGCCCAAATAATAGCAACGATGACCGCTGGAATAGAAACCAAGAGACCAACAAGGATAGTAAGACCAAGATCTGCTCCAAGTGTTCCTGCCATAGCGATAGGACCTGGTGTAGGTGGAACCAAGCAGTGTGTTGCGTAGAGACCGCCGGAAAGGGCAGTAGCCATAACTGCAAGAGATGTATTTGACTGCTGGGCAAGAGCTCTTGAGATTGGAGAGAGGACTACGAAGCCAGAGTCACAGAATACAGGGATACCTGTGATGTAACCCATGGCACCCATGGCGACGACACTGTTTTTCTTGCCGACTACCTTCAAGATTGCGTTTGCCATTGTGAGGGCAGCACCAGTTTTCTCAAGGATTGTACCGATGATAGTACCACAGAGAATTACGATACCGATGCTGGTCATGATGGAACCGAAACCTGAGTTGACTTTGTTGATTACCTCAGAAAGAGTCAATCCTGTCTCTGGGAAAAGCCAGCCTCCTACGACACCGCAAAGAATTGCGATGACTGTCATGACGATGAATGGATGCATCTTCAGCTTGGAGATTGCAAGTATCATCAGTACGACAGATACGATGATGAGAGCGAATAACAAAAATGTCGACATGTTCTCCTCCTATTTTCTTAGGGATTCCAACCCTTCTTTTTTCAAGTATTCTTCCAATATTAAGGAAATCATCATTTCCTTTTCAAAATCATTACAGTCTTCTATTTCCAATACTTCAAAGAGTTTACACATTCTGTACCAAAGAGTGTTTTTATGGACGAATATTTCTTTTGAAGCTTTCACTACACTATGGTCAAGACGATAATATGCTTCTGCAGTTCTCATCACTTCCCTTAGTTCATCTTTCTTAAACTCTTTCTCCAGCCTATCCATTTTGTCAGTTAGATACTCGCTATCTTGAGAAGCGATTTGGTGTAAGTAATACTTGGATCGATCCGAAAAATATGACATGGAAGATAGATTCTTATTTAGAATCCGATCTAAAACGCTTGCGTTATTATAAGAAAGAGGAATCTTTTCCAGTGTAGGAGCGTTGTCACCGATAGATACTCTGCAAATTGACAGCACATTGCCTGTCTTGACA
>CAMEXG010000214.1 GCA_945947045.1 uncultured Spirochaetales bacterium
GCAGGTCAACTCCTTAGCAGGGAGCCCGATTCGGCCTCTCTCGCACCTCTCCAACTAGTTTCGGAAGGAGAGGGATTCGAACCCCCGGTGAGTTGCCCCACGGCTGCTTTCAAGGCAGCTACCATCGACCTCTCGGACATCCTTCCGTAACAATACAAAAGGCATTTTAGAAAAAAATAAGTATATGTGTCAAGGATTAAAAGTGAGTTGAATCCTACCTTGACCTATGTTTTGGAATCCTTTTTGAAGAATATCGTGCATAGAAAGAGGAATTTTGCCCTTTATTGTTATTCCCACACCGAAATCTTCTGTAATATCTGTCGCTGTTGTTTCATCCAAAAGTCTTTTTGCTAAAGTGTAGTGATCATATTGCATTACAGCGGCAAAAGACTCTCTTTCAATAAGCTCTTCCGTCTTTACTATCTTCAAGACTTCTTTTGTACTGTCGCCATAGGCTTTCACTAGGCCTCCGGTTCCAAGAAGAGTTCCACCAAAGTATCTGACTATGCAGACACAGATATTAGTTATTCCAGATCCTTTCAATACTTCGAGAGAAGGGCGTCCTGCAGTATTCTTCGGCTCCCTGTCGTCAGATGATGAAAAGAGAGTCCCGCTCTTGCCTACAACGGCAGAATGCACTACATGTGTTGCATTTGGATGGAGTGATCTGGTGTATATGACTTTTTCTTTTACTTCTTCCAACGACTCCACAGGATATGCAATGGAAATGAATCTTGATTTCTTAATCTCTATCTCTGCTGTGGCTGTCTCAAGAAGTCTTTTCATATTTTGATTCTATCTATCACTCTCTGTCACTGCAACATCCAGTTGTGGGAGAAAATGTTATCAGAACAGTTGGAGAGAGATATTTCTATTGCAATGGAAGAAAGCTCATTAATTTCATCGTCTTCCATTTTTATTGTCAGTATATCTAGGTCTTTATCTTTCCCTACACCCCTGACTATTGCCCAAGGATTCATTGCCATCACCCATGATAGGGCTATAGAGTAGGGCGAGGTGTTATATTTATCGCCTAGATTTTTTATTTTCTCCAAGAGACAGGGAAATAGAGGGGAATAAAGAGCTTTGATGTTTTTTCTTTCATCTTTGGGAGGGGTGGAGAGAGAATACTTTCCGCTTAAGAGCCCGAAGCCTCCGGGAGAGTATGCGATAGTTTTTAACTGCAGTTTCTTCTCTTCTTCCCATTCTTTGTTCCAAATAAGAGAAAGAGGTCTCTCGTGGTGAGAGATGGGAAAATCATTGATTACTTTTGAAAGAAGAGAAATAGGGAAGTTGCTTACTCCTATTTCTTTTGCAATATTTTCGTTCTTTAATGATTCAAGGATCTTTAGGGAAGAAAAAAGAGACTCCTCTCTTGTAGGCCAGTGGAGCATAAGGATATCGAAGAAATCGGAACCAAGCCTACGACGTGATGCATCGACTTTCTTTCTAAGTGTCGGGACAGGCATTACCTTCGACCATATCTCATATTCATCTCTTTTGACTCCCATCTCTCGCATTGCACTATATAGCAAAGAGTCGGCCTCTGAGTAAGAGAAGGCTGTATCGAAGGCCCGGATTCCCGTTTTATAGGCTTTCTTTATTATGTTTTTTCCTTCTCTACCTGACAGAGGGGCATGGAAGTCACATGCTCCCATATTCCATAATCCCAAGGCTGAAAGCGGAGTATTATTCTTCACTTATACACTCAACTTTTGCATCTAGCATCTCTCTGTCATCAAAGACAAACCAGCCTTCGAACTCCTTTCCTTCCAAAAGTAGAGGAAGCCACATCTTATCGTCTTTCCACATCTTGTCATAATCAAGGTTATTCTTCATAGTCCAAAAAGGCTTTGCTTCTTCACACTCTTTCAATTCACCTTCCCAGGTTTCTGCACTAAAGACATAGCATACCATTCTCATTCCATCTTTAAACTGGAATCTGAGGGTTCCTTTTTCAACTAAGCCCGATACAGTAAGCCCGGTCTCTTCTTTTGTTTCCCTGATTGCAGCCTCAATGCTGGTTTCCTCCAGTTCAATGTGGCCTCCCGGAGCATTGTAGTAACCGTCTCCCAAGCCTCTTTTCTTCAGAATAAGTAGAACCTTGTCTCCATCCATTACATATGTCAGGACACATCTCTCTGTAGGTTCCCAACTTCCCCATGGTACATCATCCACTTTCTCGGCATTTCTGCACTTTTCATCAATTTTTTCAGCACTCAATACATGAGGGGAGAGCTTTTCTTTTTCTTCTCTCTCTTTCTTCTTCTCAGGATATTTCTTTTCCCAACAATCGTCGCAGAGATTCTCGTCCCTGCCAAGAATGGCATCCCAGTTCATCTTCTTTCCGCACTCTTTGCATTTCATTCTCCATGGCCATAATCTCTTATGGAAGACGACTGCCAAGACGATGCCTATTGCCAGTGCAATATATTCACACCAAGATGGGAGTTTCAGCCAATCAACAAAAATCAAGAGGAAATAAACTCCAAGAAAAATCAGTGCAATAAGAATTGTGGAGAATCTTTTATTCTGTCCATCTCTAAACTTTCTCAATGAAAGATTGAGAACAATCAAGAGGATCATCACATAGTCGAAGATACGAGAAAAGATATTTAGAATCATAGATGTGATGATATATCAAACTTTGCTCTTGATATAGAAGTAAAGAGAATTTCTTGCCTTTTGTAATGAAATATACTTCAAATCTCCTATACTTATAGTGAGTCACTTTATGGGGCTATATAAATTGCAAAAGGAAGTATATTGGGTTAACCTTTTGGTAGGAGATTTCAAATGAAAATTAACAAATTTATC
>CAMEXG010000215.1 GCA_945947045.1 uncultured Spirochaetales bacterium
AATATAATGATTAACAGAATTGGATAAAAATGAAAAAATAAGGCAAAGAAAAACCGCAGGACTTACCTGCGGTGACTTTAAAATAAAGTAGCTTACTTGCTGACTCTTCCGTATCTCTTGTTGAATCTCTCGACTCTTCCTGTTGTGTCCACAAGCTTCTGTGTTCCTGTGAAGAAAGGATGGCAAGCAGAGCAGATTTCAACGCTAAGGCTCTTTGCAGTTGTCTTTGTCTTAATCACGTTGCCACATGAGCAGCGGATTTCCTTCAGCTCGTAATTTGGGTGGATGCCCTTTTTCATATCGGTTTTCTCCTTATATATTTGCCTGCTTTCACAGACAAGGAATTTCAAATTATGTTCTCAACGGAGTATTCATCATGTTGAGGAACTCCTTATTGTTGTTTGTTTTCCTCATTTTGTCAATGATGTCCACAGACATGTCGATGTCATCAAGGTTGCCGAATGAAGAACGGAGTAAGAATGCTCTGGCAAGAGTAGTCTCATCCAACAACAAGTCGTCTCTTCTTGTTCCAGACTTCTTGATATTGATCGCAGGGAACTTTCTGTTGTCCGCCATCTTTCTGTCAAGGATGATTTCGTTGTTACCTGTCCCCTTGAACTCTTCAAAGATTACTTCGTCCATTCTGCTTCCTGTCTCAATGAGAGCTGTAGATATAATTGTGAGGCTTCCTCCCTCCTCGATATTTCTTGCAGCTCCGAAGAATCTCTTAGGCTTATGGAGGGCGTTGGAGTCTACACCACCGGAGAGAATCTTACCTGAAGCAGGTACTGTCTGGTTATAAGCTCTGGCAAGTCTGGTAATAGAATCCAGAAGAATAACTACATCCTTCTTATATTCTACAAGTCTCTTTGCCTTTTCGATGACCATCTCCGCAACCTGAACATGGTGTGTAGCCTGCTCGTCAAATGTAGAAGCAATTACTTCTGCCTTTACATTTCTTCTCATATCTGTAACTTCTTCAGGTCTCTCATCTACAAGAAGAACCATGAGTATTACTTCAGGATGGTTTGTTGTAATTGCATTTGCGATCTTCTGCATCAATACAGTCTTACCTGTACGGGGAGGAGCGACAATAAGTGATCTCTGCCCCTTTCCGATAGGACAGAAGAGGTCTACGACTCTTGTAGAAAGCTCAGACTTCTTTCCCTCTTCCTCTATCTCCAAGTTAAGACGCTTATTTGGGAAAAGAGGAGTAAGAGTATCGAAAGGAGCACGAATCTTCGCCATCTTAGGCTCTTCTCCGTTAACTGCAAGTACTCTGATGACGGCTGCAGACTTTTCATTTTCTCTAGGAGCTCTGATCTGCCCTAAAACTGTATCGCCTGTCTTAAGACCTACGGCTTTGATCATGGAAGCTGAAATATAAACATCTTCAGTACCTACAAGATAGTTGTTGACAGCATATCTTATGTATCCATAGCCTCCGTCGCTAAGTATTTCCAGTACACCTTCAACCATTAAAGCCCAGCCCATCTGGGAGTGGTGGCGAAGAAGTTTTGCAATGAGATCCTGCTTTCTGCAGTCAAGAATTACATCTTCAGGAATTCCATCTTCCCTTGCTCTGGCCCTTACCTGCTCAAGGGAAAGAGCCGTAAGGACTGAAATAAAGAGACGTGGTGCATCAGGATTTTCATCAAGATTAATCTCTGGCGGCAGATCCTCCAAAGGTCTGCGATCCTTTTTATTCTTAAACTTATTATTTCTGTTGTCGTTTCTGTTAAAGCGGTCTCTTCTGTCCTGACGTCTGTCACCGTCGAAAGGGCGTTCTTCAGAACCGGTCTGATTATCTGGACTCTGATTATCTGCAGTCTGTGGCTCTTGTGGTGGATTATCAGGGTTTTCCTCTCTTACACTTTCTTCTTCCTGGGAAATAGGAGAATCAACAATCTCATCTTTTTCCTGGATCTCCTCAATTTCCGCCAATTCCTCTTTTTTCTCTTCCACTAGAAGAGGTTCTTCAACCCTAGCTTGTGTTTCCACCGGAGTCTCCTGCACTTCTTCGAGAGGGAGCATCCCTTCTCCACTGTTTACCTCAGCAGATTTCTTTGCTCTTGGTTTTCTTGGTCGGGAAGCAGCTTTTTCCGAGTTAGGTTTTCTCCCCCTCTTCTTTGGCTTTACTTCCTCTTCCTGAGGTTTATTACCTTCTTCTACGGAAGGAACAGAGGCTGCTTGAGCTTCTTCAGTAGTTTCGATTTTCTTTTTGATAGATACTCTTTTTTTTGGAGCAATCTTTACAGTAACCTTTTTCTTTTCTTCTGGCTGATCCAGTTGGGCTGTTGCCTTTTCTTCCACAGCCTCATCTAACATGTCTGAGGACATCGGTACCCCGTTGAACATTAAGTATTTTGTGATGTTTTGGATAAAATTGAACCCACATAAGGGTTTAGACCCTTAATTTATATGGAAATTCTATTTATGGGCAAAAGATTTGTCAACTCTTGGAGATAGGCATATCAACTTCTTTAAAACTACATATAGTTTTCCCTTGTCTTTTCAAATAGAAATACGATATTTAGGTAACAAGGAAGTAAATATGAAAGACTTTGACAAGATTTGTAAAGACTTTGAGAATATCGACATCGACACGTATGTGGCAGTTTTGAAAGAAAAGGCGATGAAACTCATTCCCGCTCTTTCCGCCTTCAGTGAAGACGGACTCTCGGGAGTAGAAATCTTCGCTTCATTTATCTATGGTGCAATTGCAGCAGATGGAAAGCTATCTGAAGATGAATATGCACTTAT
>CAMEXG010000216.1 GCA_945947045.1 uncultured Spirochaetales bacterium
AAGTAATCTCAAGCGGCTTCTAAATCCATTGTTGATACTCGGAATATGAAGAATTGTTTTATAAGATGAAGCCCTTTTTTTACCTATGATAGATAAAGCCTTTTTATACTTGCCATATTCCCAAATGTTGCTACATGTAACTTTGTATGTTTTGGTTTTTCTATTCCTATGCTATATTAATAACGGGAGACAAAACATGGGAACATATGTAAATCCAGGGATAGAGAGGTTAAAAAGATCTAAGGCGAATAAGCACTACGTTGATAAGTCTATGATTCTGTCTATTCTTAATGAAAGGATTAATACTGATGATAATCTTATATGTGTTTCACGTCCCCGCCGCTTCGGTAAGACCATGGCCGCCAACATGATAGCCGCCTATTACACAAAAGGCTCTGACTCCCATGAAATATTCTCTAGTCTCAAGATATCCAAGGATCCAACCTTCGAGGATAACATAAACAAGTATACAGTAATACAACTTGATATAAATAACATCATTACACGTAAAGGCGCATTGTCAGTACCAAGCTTTATAAAGTCTCTGGTAGTTCCGGAACTTAGGGAGGAGTATCCTTCATTGGATTTAGGGGAGGATGTTGATATTCCAGGGGCAATACTAGAAATATACAAAAAAACAGGGGACCAGTTTGTATTTGTAATAGACGAATATGATGTTATCATACGCGACCAAGGGTACTCCTCCGAACTCAGAGGATATCTTTCCTTTTTGGTTTCCCTTTTCAAGAACAGTACCGTATCCCCTGCAATAGCACTCGCGTACCTTACAGGAATAATGCCGATCATAAGGGAGAAGGTTCAGTCCAAGCTGAACAACTTCACGGAGTATACGATGATCGACGCAGATGAAATGGCCCCGTTTATGGGCTTCACAGAAGAAGAGGTCAAAGCTCTGTCTTTGAAGGCTGGGATGGACTATGAGGAAATTAAACATTGGTATGATGGGTATAATCTTAAAGGTTTGGATATATATTCACCTAAGTCTGTCATTACAGCACTAACAAAGAAACAATGTGATGACTATTGGACACAGACGGGTTCCTATGAAGCTCTCAAGGATTATATCCTCTTGGACTTCAATGGAATAAAAAGCGACGTCATAAGAATGGTTTCGGAAGAGAACATACCTGTAAATGTAAGTAAGTTCACAAATTCCAGAGTAGTCAACTCTAAGGATGATGTTTTTACCGCTCTCATCCATCTCGGGTACCTTGGATACAACTATAGTGAAAAGACATGCTTTATCCCAAACTATGAGCTTATGAAGGAGTGGATAAATGTACTTGAAGATACTCCCGACTACGAAGGCGTAGCAGAGCTTATCAAGGAATCAAAAAGCTTATTGGAAGCCACATGGAATGGGGATGAGGAGGCTGTGATCGAGGGGATTGCCAAGGCCCACGGAGAAGCATGCAGCATCCTGAAGTACAACAATGAAGGATCGTTTCAATCTGCAATCCACCTGGCCTACTATTTTGCAAAGTCCGATTACACGATTATAAACGAGCTTCCTGCAGGTAAGGGATATGCCGATGTTGCCTTTGTTCCTTATAAGCCGAACATTCCAGCCCTCATCATAGAGCTGAAGAAAGACGATACAACCTCTGCTGCCATTGAGCAGATAAGGGAGCGTAAATATCCCGAGGCTATGGAGAAGTATAAAGAAAACCTCCTTTTGGTCGCCATCACTTATGATTCCAAGACAAAAGAGCACTTTTGCAGGATAGAGAAAGCATGAAAAAGAATTTTGGTGATTGGCAATACTATTTTTGAAGGAAAAGGCAATACAACTAAATAATTAGTAATCATTATGTGTAGTAGTTGACCCATAAGTATGTAAAGAATACTATCCTTATATTCTTTTTCGGAGGAAGAAAAATGAAAAAAATCGTTATTATGATTCTTGCTGCACTTTTACTTGTTTCTTGTGCAACAACAGAGAAGAGTGCAAAGGTTTATGAGTACACAGAAGCTGACGTGATGATCGATGCCGGTGACCATAAAGTTCCAGCAACAATTACAGTTCCTGTAGTTGAAGAAGGTGTAAAGGTTCCTGCAGTAGTAATGCTCCATGGAACAGGTTCAAACCGTCATGAAGCTGGTAATGGATATGATTATGCAGCTCCAGAAATGGCTAAGGCTGGCATTGCAACTATCCGCTTCGATTACATCGGTAATGGCGATTCTGAAGAAGATTACATTGACTTCACATATGATAAAGCTCTCAGTGATGCAGAAGTCTGTAAGTCTTATATGATTGATAACTATCCTGTTGATGCAGAAAGAATCGGTGTAATGGGATGGAGCCTTGGTGGAAAACTTGCTTTCCTTGCTGCTTCTCGTGATCCTTCCTTCGCTTCTGTCCTTACATGGGCTGGAGCTTATGGAGTATATGAGTCACAGGAAGAATATGAAATTGCAAAGAAAGATGGATACTATGAGATGACATTCGATTGGAGAGACTCTCTTAAGGAATCTCCAGAGTTCTATGAATGTGCATTCGCCATCGATTATCCTGCTGAAATGGCTGCAATAACTGCTCCTGTTCTCTTGATTCAGGGTAAAGCTGACGATACAGTCCTTCCAGAGACTGCTGAAGAGATCTATGGAGCCCTCACTTCTTCTGAGAAGAAAGATATCTTCTGGATTGAAGGTGGAGACCATACATTCGGTGTATTCAGTGGAGATGACACTGTCCTCAAGACAGCTGTCGCTGCAACAATCGATTGGTTTAAAGAGAC
>CAMEXG010000217.1 GCA_945947045.1 uncultured Spirochaetales bacterium
TAATAGAGGAACACCATTACTACCCCCACCGTTTTTGTAAAAACAAATACATAAGATTAGACGTGGCTTCTATAGTAATTAAATATGATGTGGATGCTGGTGTAGCTCTTGATGAAATGAAACTATAATAAAGGAATTTTTACTATATCAACCGGGACTGTAGTCGCATATCGCTCCCAAAAAACAAAAGGAAAGGTGGCGTAATGGTACCTTTATAATTACGCTCTTAGAAGCTTTTTAATACAAGGGTACAATTTGGAAATTGTCAAGAAAAAAATGAAAATAGACACACTTTATAGAAAATATACACACGTGAAAATATTTATAAAATTTTCTTGTTAACACGTGTGTATACTCATATACTTTCCTTATCTTTGAAGGGAGAATCTCTATTCAAGGAAAAAAGGAGAAAGAATATGATGAAAAAACTGATTGCGTGTCTACTGGTTTTATTGCTGGTATCTTCCTTATCTTTTGCACAGGGTACAAATGAAGAAAGTGCACCTAAAGAGGGAGGCTTAAAGGGAAGCATAGTAATGGCTACAAACGCCGATGAAGCTCAGACAAGTGTAATCCAGAGTGTAATAGACAAATTTATTGAAGAAAATCCAGGGGTGGAAGTTGAATATGTATCATATGGAAAGGATTATGAAAACCTTATGAAAGCTAAGATGGCGGCAAACGATCTTCCAGATATCTTTGCTACCCATGGTTGGGCTGTAAATAGATATGCAGAGTATCTTATGCCTCTCAACGATCTTGATGCTGCCAAGAATCTTACTCAATCCATAGTCGGTGTCGTTACAACAAAAGATGGATCCATCGTATCTATTCCATTTACTGTAGACAACAAGGGAATCATCTATAGCCAGGATGCTCTTGATAAGCTGGGACTTTCCATTCCAAGAACCTGGGATGAATTCCTGAATTGCTGTGAAGTTGCAAAGAACAACGGCATGGTTGGAGTTTACCTTGCTGGAAAAGACAATCGTTCAATGGCTCAGGTTTACGACACTTCTGCCCAGACTTGGCTTGTTACATATCCAAATGGAGGAAAAGAGAATCAAGAGGCACTTCTTGACGGTACTTTTGACTGGACACAGTGGGGAAGAGTTGCAGGATTTTTGAAGACTCTATGGGACAATGGATACACAAATAAGGATGCAAATACTGCAGATACTGTTTATCAGGCAGAGAAGCTTGCCAATGCAGAGTGTCTATTTATGTTCCGCAACTGGTCTGAGATTCAGGCGGCTTTGGAAATTAATCCAAATGCAAGACTCTCAATGATGCCAGTTCCTGTATGGCAGGAAGATGACGAACCAGTGTTGGTCGGAGGAGAAAGAGAAGCCTATGGTATCTGGAAGGATAGCGAACACAAGGATATAGCTGTAGCTCTCATTGAGTTTATGGCAAGACCAGAAAATGCAACATATATTGCAGAAGGAACAGGAATGCCATCAGGCTTTGCACACATCGATCCGGATCTTCCTCTCTTCAAGGAGTTCCAGAAGTATTCGAACCTTAGGACAATGCCGATTTTCGACAGAGAATGGCTTCCTAGCGGTATGTGGGCCACAATGAGGACTACAGGTGCTGGAATCACATCTGGAATGAGTGTGGAAGAAGCTATTAAGGCAATGGAAGAGAGTTACAACAATCTTCGCGAACAAAATTAATAATTAAACTACGGAGGGCCATGTGCCCTCCAGATAAAAGATATGAACAAAATACGAAATTTCATCAATAAAGACAAAAGGGCATTAAGCCTTATGGCTATGCCTGCAATAATCCTTTTTAGTGTATTTGTATTGGTTCCGATTATCTCCGGAATCCACATTTCCTTCACCAATTGGAATGGATACTCACAAAAATACAAGTACGTAGGATTTAGAAACTATATTGAGCTATTCCAATCAAAAGAGGTTTGGACAGCTTTTCGCAATACAATTGTATATGGTTTCGGATCAACCATTATCCAGACTATTCTCGGCTTGGCCTTTGCCATGCTTTTATATAAAAAATTCCTTCTGCGTACAGTCTCAAGGACGATTATATACATTCCCGCCATGGTTGCCCAACTTGTAGTGGGATACATCTGGTACTTCATAGTGACCTACGAGCGTGGAGCCTTGAACGATATACTTATTCTTTTCGGACACGATAAGGTTGACTGGCTCAGCGTAGGCTGGAGGGCAGTGGCTATAATCACTTTGATCAACGGTCTTGAATATGCAGGAAAGACTATGATTATTTTCATTGCAGGTCTTGAATCGATTCCTGATATGTATGAAGAGGCGGCATCAATTGACGGAGCAAACGGCTTTCAGGTCTTCAAACATATTACTATCCCGATGCTGCTCCCGGCATTTACAACCAGCTTGGTGCTGAATATTATCGGAGGTCTAAAACTCTTTGGCTTGGTATATTCACTTACAGACGGAGGCCCTGGGTATGCATCCCACTCCCTCTCCACTTTAATCAACACAATGTACTTCGCTAATCAGAGGGCGGGATTCTCCGCTGCGGTGGGAATATTCTCCTTCGTCTTCATTATGAGTGTCAGCTGGATACTCCGAAGTTATCTCGATAGAAAGGATGCAGAATACAATGGCTAAAAAACTAAGTGTTAAAAACAAGATTATCAGAAATATCCTGGCAATCATGATAAGTGCCTTTTACCTGGCACCCTTCTATATAATAATATCTCTTTCAT
>CAMEXG010000218.1 GCA_945947045.1 uncultured Spirochaetales bacterium
AGAAATCTCTTATTCTGCCACTTAGAAGTGTTAAAAGAAGAGAGAAGTCCAAAGTTCCAAGGATCATTAGCTGTGAAGTAATTATCTCAATAGAGAGGGAGTCGTAAGCTCCTATACTTAGTATTCTATTGGAAAAACCTCCCGTGGAAAGGGCGCACATGGAATGGACTACACTATCTAGTATCGTCATCCCCGCTATTCTGTATTCAACAGAACCCAGAACTAAAAATGACAAATACATCAAAGTAATAGTCTTTGCAGTCTTTCTTATGTTTGGTTTTACTCTGTCTACATGTCCTTCTGCTTCATATAGCTCAGCCTCCTCTCTTCCTTTGAAAAAGAGAAGTATCATCATGACAAAGCCTAATCCTCCGATGTACTGGAGCATCGCCCTATATAAAAGAAGGGTTTTCGGCAGCTTCTCTACATCAAGAATACTGAGGCCTGTAGTAGTCAGACCACTTATTGACTCAAAAAGAGAGCCAATGAATGAAGCGTTTCCACTTAAGAAAAAAGGAAATGCCAAAACAAAAAATCCATAGAGCCAAATAAACGTCACTGTGGAGCTGATCGTTTGAAGTGTTATTCTTAACTTATCTACTAGAAAAGAAATAAGTATAGAGATAAGAAAAGGGACGAGAAAAGAAGAATAAATAGTAATCTCCCCTTTAAAAAAGGGTATGAAAGGAAGAGGGAGAAGGAGAATGAAGGATATGACTTCCATCATTCTTCCCAGTCCCATTGATTTTTTACTCATTTTACTGCTGTTCTCAAAAAGGAATCGAGTTTGTTCTGATCAGAAGAAAGGATAAGGAGAATATCATTGTCCCTGATGGTAGTATCACCACGAGGAACTATATTTTCATCTCCTCTCATAATACAGCCTATAATTATTTCTTTTGGTAGATTCAGCTCCCAAAGTTTTTTGCCGCTTAACTCAGAGCCTTTATGGACTGGAGTCTCGGAAATGAACATTCTACCGTTATTAATAGGGATACGATTAAAGACTTCGTCTTTAAGAGCTTCTTCTTCCATGATGACACTGACCGTATTTAATGGAGAGATAACACGATCCACACCCATTTTATAGAAAAAAGATGTCTTCTCCCCATCTTCAAGAAGCGCAATAGTCCTCTTGACTTTAAACTCTTCTTTTGAGATTTCTGAGATTATTAGGTTTTTCTCGTCACAATCTGTAATGGCAATGACAATATCATTATATTCTATAGAAGCATCCTTCAATACAGTCTTTCTTGTACCATCACCCAATATGACATTCAAGCCTTTAATTTCAGCCAATCTCTCGCATTCCTCACTATTGTCGTTTATGACAGTGACAGAGCAACCACGCTTAATTAGCGATGAGGCGATTACCTTTTCATTCTTGTAATCACCGACTATCAAAACTCTCTTTCTATCTATTTTATTAATGTCCATATCAGTCTCCGATATATCTGTTTATTTCATTGATAGAAAGAGTAGGTGGGCATATTGTCTTTATTCCATATTTTTCGCAAAGCCCGCACTTCTCCTGATCTCTGACTCTTGCAACAACCTTGTCTACGGCAAAACAGACTTTAGCTATCTGGGAAGAAGCTATGTTTATTTCATCGTTTTCAGTAACTGCGATAAAAAGGTTTGCATTTTTTATTCCAGCTTCTTCCAGTTTATCCAAGTCCGTGGCATATGAATGGATAGTGGAGCCTCCAAAATAAGAAGGAAGGAGTCTAAACGCATTTTTATTATTGTCAAGGACTGTAACATCCCATTCCTCTAAACAAAGATCTCCTGCAATGCGAGAGCCAAGTCTTCCGCATCCCACGATTATTGCATTTTTCTTTTTAGTATTCTTTTTGTTAAAAATCATTTGCAGTCCTTTTCTGTATATGCACATTTTTTTGTTACATCGCTTGTCCCCAGTCTCTGAAGATTCCAAAGAGCCGGAGTATAGGTAGGGTCCAAGGAATATGAAGCCCTATAGTGTCTGATGGCTTTTTCTTTTTCAAATCTTCTTTCCTCAAGTATTCCAAGTAAATTCTGAGGAATAGGGGAGTCAGGAGTTCTTGCCATTTCTTCTTCAATGAGTCTCTTACATTCATCAAACTTATCTAATCTAAGCAGAGTCCTGCATTTTTCTTCTAGATTCAAAATAATAAATCCTCCATAAACATTTGGAGGATAAACAATTCTATATTAGATGTGTGTTGAGATTTTATTCTGTTCTGTTTGAAAGCTATAGAAAATAGGTGGGATGTGTGAGAAAGCTGTGAGAATCTATGATCGATGTTATTTTTTTGTTGTCACAGCTCTTTGAGTCTATATCCGACACCTATTTCTGTTTCTCTATATTGAGGCTTGGCGGGGTTTTCTTCAATTTTTCTTCTTGTGGACGCCATAACTGACCTTAAAACCTGAGTGTCCTCCCCATATCCATCTCCCCATATAGTTTTGAGTATGGTCCTGTATGTCAAAACTTTTCCCGGATTCTTGATGAATAATAGTAGTAGCTGGTACTCAAGAGGAGTAAGGTGAATCTCCTCCCCCTTCTTCCATACCATATGGGCCCTGTTGTCTATCTTCAGATCCCCATATTCATAAACACCATCATCTTCGTCCTCGGGAGTATGCGTTGTCATTCTCTTATAGTGGCGGAGAGCGACTCTAATTCTTGCCATCAACTCAGTTGCAGAAAAGGGCTTAGTAAGGTAGTCGTCG
>CAMEXG010000219.1 GCA_945947045.1 uncultured Spirochaetales bacterium
ACGTTTCTTCGTTACGACACTGCCACGCCTTGCTCATAAATCCTCCTTGTAAGGCTTAGGCATATATGTCCAAGCGGTTATATTCCTATCAAAAACGTCTACAAATTTATCTTTGACGTTTCTCCAATTTGCAGTTGTAGTAAAACTGTTGTTCCATAATTTGATAGATACTATATATTGGTCATCTGTTTTAGGCTTCTCATCTGGATATCTGTGCCACTCAATGACAGAATATTTACTTCCATCTTCGTCTGAAGCTTCTGGTAAATTTGAAAGGCGTTTATCAGAGTATTCTTCTTTTGATTTAAGCCATTCCTCCCAATCATCCTTGGTTATAAGTCTATCTTCAACGTTGTAGTCTTCCATCTTTTCTCCTTTACATTTCAACAGATCGTTCTGCCTCACCTTCTTTTCAGGATGGAAATATCCGTCAAGAGCTTCATCAAGCATCTTCTCTAGCTTCTTAGCTTCGCCCAATACGCTTCTGTCATATCGTTTGAAGTATTCCTTCTGCTTCTGCCTTACATTGTAGGCAAGCTCTATGATTTCTCTTTCATTCATATATATTCATTCCTCCTGAATTCCTATCGCAGATTCCATTCTTCTCCTCTGTGGTGAGATTGTCTCCGTTGTCCTCATAGTAAGGACACTCTGAAAGTGGATGATGGCAACCGCAGCATCTATCTTTCTTAGCCAATTCAGCCATCCTCAACTGCGTTGGTGTAGGCTCAAACAAATCTGATACAATCATGGCTGTTCCCTCTTCAATGCGTAGTCAAAGAACCATCCCATGGCACACCCACCGTCTATGATACAGTCGTCTATTACGTTCTGTGCAACTCCAGTATATTTGCTGGCACTCTTCTTGTCGGGAAAGTACTTCACTTCCTCTTCTTTTATTGCAATGTATCCGTCGTCAGCCTGATGTTTTAGTCTTGTAGGCTCCTTCTTTTTCTTTGTTTTTATGTTTAGATCACGCTCAACTCTCCATTGACCAATACTTATATCCAATTTTATGGCAGTGCGTATCTGTTGCTCTGTAAGTCCCGTATACTTCTCAACCTGTTGAATAGAGGAGAGAACCTTCTTGTGTCTGTATATTATGTTCTTCACTGTGTATAAATACATTCTTCAATACCTCTGTTTCAGTCGCTCCATTTCTGATTCGAGTCTGTCAAAACGTCTGTCCATATCGTCCAACTTCTTTCTGAACCACATGTTCGCTATTGCAGCCAACACATATCCAGAAGCGAAGATGAACGCCATAAGCAACGTAAATATCAACATGACTATATTTTGATTCATCCTTTTACCTCCTTCATGTAGAGTGCCAATACGCTTGGGAATGGTGCTCCTACATTATGATCTCCAAACTTCACCCTTCCCTTGATAAAGAAGAGCGTCGCCTTGCCCTGCACATACTCCCACCACCATTTTGTATCGGTCCTTACAGGAAGTAGCATGAGTACAAAGCTGTTGTATTCCTTCTGCGACTCCTCATAGGCTTTCTTGACCCATGACGAGATTTCTCTTCCATAGGGAGGGTTGCACCATACCCCCCCCTCCAGGGTTTTGAGAGTCCGTCATCCTCTGGCGTATAGTAGCTTTCGCACTTCGCGTTCTCTGGCAATGCACATGCGTCAAGAGAGAAGTTGAATATCGAAGAGATTCTGTCGAAAAGATACTTCGGTGTCTCTGCCACTATGTTCCCAGTAGATGTAAGTCCTTTGGTTATCTTCATTGTTTCCATTCCTCTGGTACGAGAAGAGCTTCTATCACATAGAATCCGCCATCATCGTCAATTACGAAATTCTTTAGATCCAACGGCTGCTGAATCTCTGTATCTTCTTCAATCTCTGCTTCTGCGTTGTTTTCGCTCTGCTTCTTGTCGGCTTCTGCAAATATGAGACACAACACGAACACAATCGCAAGCGATAGAACGATAATAAGAAACGCCTTTACATCACCGCTTCTCATAGGCTGTCTCTCCTATGCTCTTCGTAGTACTCCACATCTTCCTTGTACTGTTCGCTTGATAGATAGAGTTCCTTTGTTATATCGACGGCATTTTCAATCAACACGTCACATTGTTTTTCTACAAAATGCAGTATGCTGAAATATGTAACATCACCTATTTCAGTCCTAAGACCATCCGCTATGACTTCTGCAAACAAATGCTTGAAATCTTCTTCTGTTACCTTTACTGTCATTAGTTAATCCTTTGGCATAACCCTATCTATAAGATTAGATACCGACTCTTCAACCTTGTTTGGCTTCGATACGTATTCATCCCTCAAGCTCTGTACGTTTGAGCACGTGACTATAAGAGTGATCAGTATCAAAAACATCAAAAATCCTTTAAGAAAGTTCATTTTTCATCATTCCCCTCTTTTATTCTTTTCATCTGTCTCTCCAACTTATAATTGATGCAGTCTTCTATGTCGCACTTGTCTATTTTGGCAAGATATATGACTTGTTCCATCATGATGAGTACATCTGCAATCTCTTCTATAATCTTTACAGTCGTACCTTTCCTGGCTGAATGATTTGCTTCAACTGCAAGTTCTGAACATTCCTCGGCAAGTTGTCTCATCTGTTCTTTGATGCCGTAGTGGTCGGCTATTGTTTGTATTTTATCGTTCATTATTTTATTCTCCTTATGCTGGATAGTCGTAGAAACGACCCTTGCTGTCAGAATTTCCATTC
>CAMEXG010000220.1 GCA_945947045.1 uncultured Spirochaetales bacterium
ATACAACTATTAAGGAGTTTATTCAAGGGATTTTTAAATAAAAATACAAAAAATATGAATAAAAATAGGGGAAAATTGGATTTATCCCCTATATAAATGAATATTGATTCATTTTCCTTGTAGTTCCATCATTTTATCGATTCTTCTCTGATGTCTCTCGTCATGGGAGAATGGAGTATCAAGAAAAGCATCAAGCATCTTCAGTACATCATCTTTATAATCCACTCTTCCACCGAAGGCGATGAAGTTTGAGTCATTGTGTTCTCTTGTTTTTTCCGTGGCGTAGATATCCTGAGGAAGAGCACATCTGATTCCGTTCATTTTATTTGCTGCAAGGGAAATTCCAATGCCGGTTCCACACATAAGAATTCCTCTGTCGTATCCTCCCTTTCTGTACTCCTCCACGGCTTCTCGTGCCTTGTCTGGATAATCGACGCTTTTTTCTTCGCCGACTCCAAGATATGTATACTCGATTCCTCTCTCTTCAAGGTGCTTCAATACTCTTTTTGCAAGATCCACTGCACCATGGTCATTGGCGACAACAACTTTCATATATTTCTCCTTTATCTATTGTTTCCAAGTATCTCGATGTGACACATCTCCATTGTCTCAAGTGCTCTTCTGTGGCTCTCCGGTGTTACACCTGCAGATGCCTCTGAGTCCACTCTGATATGAACATCGGGTAGAAATGCCTTAATGATGAATGCATTTGAAATGACGCAGATATCTGTACAGAGCCCAAGAAGAGTGACAGAGCTCACTCCCTCTTTCTCATTAAGCTCTTTCAGCTTCTCTCCCAGTGCCACGGAGCCGAAAGTAGGCTTGTCTATGGGGTCTGTCTTTCTAAGCTTATCCAGCTCTTCTCTGATTTCCCACCCCTTGCTGCCCTTGATGCAGTGGGGGACGGGAAGATTTTTTCCTTCTTCGCTTTCCATGTAATTATCACTATGGGTATCACGGGTAAAAAGAACAATGCCTGGGAAAGATTCAATTCTTTCCTTGGCTTTTTCAACGATAGCTACTGCTTCTTTTGTTCCAAGAGCTCCGTCAATGAAGTCATTTTGAAGGTCAACCGCAACCAAAACATCAATCATCGTCTTTTCTCCTAAAAGGGATGTACCCCTTTGTCATATTTTATTGTAACATTTTGTTATGCGTGACGTATATATAACAGGACATAGAAATCCTGACTTGGACAGCATCTGCTCAGCCTATGGCTACAGCGTGCTGAAGAATATGATAGATAAAGATCATACATACCATGCTGTAAGATGCGGCCATATGAGCGACGGTGTGAAGAAACAGTTTGCTCTTATGGGTATTGAAGCTCCTCCATATATGAGAGATGTGAAGCCGAAGGTAGGGGACGTGATGCTTCACCTATCGGAGAAAGTAGACGCATCTTCACCTATCTATGACTTAGTCCAGCAATATAGTGAAAACCATCCATCTGCCTTTCCTGTGTTTGACAAGGAAAAATATGTGGGACTTCTATCCATCGACGACATTACTTCATGGTTTTTGAAGGACAATAAAGAGAAGCTTCCTGCCTATGATTTCACAGCAGAGAATATTTCAAAAGTAATACCTGGCTTCTTTATTAAGAGAGGTAAAGAAACATTCCATTCTTCTATTCTGGCTGGAGCTGCTGCATATGAAGACTTCTGTCGCTTTGTATGCGAGAACTGTAACTCTATAGTTGCTTTGGGATATAGGAAAAGATATATAGAACATGCCATGGCCATGAATGTTCCTGCTATAATTATTACTACAAGGACAAAGGTTGATGATATAGATTTCTCTTCTTATGAAGGGACAGTGTATGTAACCGAGCTTGGTACGGCAGAAGTCGAGAGAAGACTGAGAATGAGTCCGTCGATATCTACTATCATGGGGAAGCAGGGAAGAAAGCTTCAAGTCACAGACTTATTTGATGATGCGAAAGAAGAGCTTTCGACATCAAAGTTGCGAGGTCTATCTGTTTTTGACGGGGAAGAGTTTGTAGGATATGTGACACGAAGATGTTTCCTTCATAAACCTTCTTATAATGTAATCCTAGTGGACCATAACGAAGTGGGGCAGAGTATAAAGGGAATAGAAGAGGCATCGGTTGTAGAGATCATCGATCACCATAGACTTGATGCATTGAAGACATCTCTTCCTATCTTCATTGACGCAGAGCCTCTTGGAAGTACCTGTACTATTGTTTATCAGCAGTTCTTGAGACATAACATCGTACCGGATGAGCTTACAGCCAAGATTCTCCTTACAGGTGTCATCTCCGATACTCTAATACTTCGCTCTCCAACGACGACAGCCATCGACAAGGCTACAGCCGGCGCTCTTGCCGCCATCAGTGGCGAGTTTGATATCCAAGCTTTCGGAGAGAAACTCTTTAGTGTCACAGACAGCATGGCAAATAGAGACCCTGAGAAAGCTATAAGATCTGACTTCAAGGTATACTCCGAGCATGGTATCAAAATCGGTATAGGACAGTGTGAAGCAACTACCCTCAAGGATTTCTCCGCTTATGGAGAGAAGTACCTCTCGGTATTGGAAGAAGTGAGAGAAAAGGACAATCTAAACTGGGCTATGCTTATGATTACAGATGTACTGAGGGAAAAGAGCATACTTATATCTACAGACT
>CAMEXG010000221.1 GCA_945947045.1 uncultured Spirochaetales bacterium
TTCACTTTCAACAGTGTTCCAAGAACTATTATCCATTCTATAACGATAGAATTTGACGTCATTATCATTACTTCTCCACTTCCAGCTGATAGTTCCAGCAGAAAGTAAAGATGCAGCGAGCAGCAAGATAAGAATACAAGATAATAACTTCTTCATATGTCCCCCTTAGTTCATAGGAATCAAGTTAATAGATTCGTTCGTATAATAAAATACCGGGTATTGATATAAGTCAGGATAATCTCTCTGATCGAAGAGCTTTGAATAGATGTCATCAAGAGATAATGAACCGATTATCCCCTTACTGTATCCATTTGCAACGATTTCAGTTTGATCAATATTCTTTACCGTTGTTGTGGCACTTGAGCTATGATTCCAGTTTAATGCAGAAAGTAGTCTTCCGGAAAAATGTCCATGAACCTCATATCCACCATCACTAAAAACAACTTTATAGTTTTCAAGAGATTTTTCATTCCATTTAGATGCCGCCAAAACAGACATAGTAATACCTGTTTCAACTGTTATCTTTTCGTCAAAGATATTCTTAAGAGAATTCATTAAAGTATTAGGGGTTGTAGAGTTCTTTGGATCAAAGGCTCCTGAGTAACAGGCATCAATGATCACAGCAGATCTACACCCTACATTTTTTATGGCGCTCATTAGAGCTGAAGCTTTGAGATCTGTACAGAAACCTCCTTTATGATCATCTCCTGTAATAAAGTACAATTCTTTATCTTCAAGAAAACCGTGTCCAGCATAATAGAATACGAATAAATCATCTTCATCCATCTTCAGGTTATTTATCTCTGTAATGACGTTTGTAGCAGTGGGATAAAGGGGACTTGAATATTCTGGAGACTCTCCTTCTGATAGCATAAAGATGAATTCGCTCTCCACATTCTTATCTTCATACAACGAAGACAAGGCAGCACCTATCTCTTTTGAGTCGTTTATAGTTCCCTCAAGCTTCCCTACAGTATAAGAACCCCATTTTAATGAAATAGGTTTACCTTCTAAATTCTTTTGTCTTGGGGAATAATCGAGCCCAACTATCATTACCGTCACTTTCTGTCCATCATGGGAGAAAAAAGAAGTGTCACAGGAGGTAATAAAACAAGCAAATATAATGCATAGAATAAAGATTATAATCTTTTTCATTTATTACCTCCCATTTGATACCCTATCCCCAAAGACACTCCAGATGTTATCATTTCATAGCTATATAAGTATCTTAAACCAAGATCAAAGAATAATCCGTTGTTTAGCGCATAGGATAGACTAATATCTCCCCCTAATTGACTTACCCAGGCATTTCTTGATGTCTGGAACGAAGATCGGAGCATAGCCGATAAAGAAAATCTGAAATCATTGCATACAAGAGTGAGACCAGCACTTACTGAGCCATTAATATTCTTTGGGAATGACGCAAATCTGTTTCCATCCCAAATACTCCATTGGTAACCTACTTTTGTTCCAAGAGTCAGGCCTACATTCTTTGTAAACATAATATCAAAGTCATTACAAAGCGTCGGATTGGAAGCTATCGATTCAACAGAATAATAATGCGTAGTAGGAGATGTCCAAATTCTATTATATCTCTGATATGCTACTTCTTCAGATAAAGAAACTCTTGAAATGAAAGAAGCAGACAGAGAAGCAAAGCAAAAGATAATAAGAAATAAAGTAGTTATAGTCTTCTTCATTCTTTTACTTTACCCCAAATGCTTAATCTCTGCCATTAAATACTAACAAATGAATTATGGAATAATCTGGAACTTAACTGAGCTACCACCGATAAAACTAATGTTATCAGTGTAATATACAACTTCACACCTTACTTCATAGTTTCCATATTCTGAAAAATAACTCTTATTAGAAAAAACTGATTCAGTTGTTTCTGATGTGGTCTCTAATACTTTATCTCCATTTACATACCAAATAAACTCTCTGTTATAATCTTTAGTATTCGCTGATTCATCTTTACAAGTGAAACTAAATGTTGTGTCTTTTTTTACTTTAGAACCGTTAAAACTTGTTGATAGACTAGTCTGAATTGAAGGGGCTGCTACATCAACCTCAACAGGAATAAACTCTGAAGGCATTACATCTCCAAAAATGTATGAAGTATCATCTGCAACAACAGTGATTGATCTTGTAATACCACCAACGACATCCCACTCTTTTGTTTTTTCGTTATACTCTTTCAAAATAAACTTTATAATATAGTAATCCTGAGGAACACTCACTTTTGCTCCATATGTTCTATATAGATGTTCTAAGCTATCTAATTCCTCATCAAAATTCATTTCAAATTCAGTAACATTTTTACCGTCTATTACCTTTGTGTACGCTCCAGTCTGATTACCCTCTAAAGAATAATATAGCTTATAGTTGATCTCATGATTATTAACACTCAATTTCTGAACGTTAACAACTAAATCTAATTGGCCGTTTCCTTCTGAAACTGGCTGAAGAATAATAAAAACATCAATCTCTTCAATTGTAAAAAAAGTTGTACAACTTCCAGACATCACAACTTTATCATTTTTATTTAATGCTTCCACATATACAGTCCATTTTCCAGGGGTAATATACCCCAAATCAATAGAAGAACTATCAATAGCAGTCTCCATTCCTGTCTTTATT
>CAMEXG010000222.1 GCA_945947045.1 uncultured Spirochaetales bacterium
TGTGCACCAAAATGTGCATAGAAAAGTAATAAAGTTCTGCAGATCTATATATATTTCTTAAGTGTATCAGAATAAAATACTACACATCCAATCTCTTATTATAAACTGATAATTGCTTTTGTAACTCCAAAGATAAAGTATATCCAATCTGAAATTAAAGCAGAAGAAAACCTAAAGTCAAAAAACTCATAAAAGAAAACATAATCCATAATGGGATAAAGTTTTATGGTCAGTTATAGGAAACAGAGCAAAACGGGAAATGATTATCTTTCTCTAATACCTTAATTCATTTTTTCTCTGCTTTCGATACAACAGGAAGAGCCACAAATGCAAAGACAGCCATTATTATTGCAATGGTCATATAAGCAAAACTATATCCCTTGTTGCCAACAAGGTTACCCATTAGAACAGGTCCCAGTGTCATCCCGATACCATACACTGCCTGATAAAAGCCCATGGCTGTACTTCTCTTTTCTTCACTTACGCTTCTTACTATTAGAGACATCAATAGTGCGTTTAATATAAGGCATCCTACTCCTCCTATGATGTTTCCAAGAATCAAGAGAAGAGGAGTATTTGCAAAGGCGATAGATACACAAGAAAGAGAGAGAAGAATAAGACCAAGACAAACTGCACTAGAGTTCTTCATTCTCTTTAGTAATTTCTTTCCAACATATGGAGAGATCAAGACTTGAACCAAAGTAAAGACAAGAGAGATCATCCCAATTACAAAGGAAGAGGCTCCCAACAGTTTTGCCTTGCTGCTTGTAAATGAAAACGCCGTCCCCTGCATATAAAACTGAGGAAGCATAGCAAAGAGGGCTGCAACTATTATCATTGGCGTCTTAATAATATCAAGGGCGTGCTTGAAGCTAAAACTCTCATGCTTGATCTCTATCGGCTTAAGAAGTAGTACAGCAACAACAGCAACAAGTCCTGTAAGGAAAGAACACAACAAAGGCACCTTATATCCCCATCGAGTCGCAGTAAGAATGCCTAGAAAGAAAGCAAGGAGCTTTCCTCCGTTGTTAAAAGCATTAGCATTGGTCATTGCAGTAACGCTTTCGTCATCCTTAAAATAGGCATTATAAAGAACGGAGAAAGCAAGCCACGTTGAGGCTGCCAAGCCTGCCATTACCCTACAGATCAGTATGGACCACATTTCTGTGGCAAACATCAAGAAGAAAGAAGAGAGTGTTGTAGATATGGTTCCGAAGAGAATAGTAGTTTTGTAACAATTAAAAGCATCAGTTGCTATTCCAATTGGAATACGTGCGAATATTTGAGTAAAACCATAGGCTCCAACCATCACGCCTATTGCCTGTGCTGCAAAGCCAAGACTCTCAAGATATGGCGTAAAGTAAGGGGCATGACAGTATTCCGATGCCCAGAAAAACACCATGGCAATACATAGTAGCCTTCTTGAAGTCTTTTTATCCATTATCAACCCTTCTTTTTAACAACTAGTGGAATTGTGAGCCTTGATATCTTATCAGAATAAACGCTGTTACGAAAACTATCATGCATCTTCAGCGACAGAATTATTTATAAAAAAACTATCCTTTTACGAGAGGAGTTTATTATGAAAAAGATTATTACTGTTCTTCTAATACTTACTCTTTGTTCGTTTCTTATTTTTGCAAGCGACGGAAAGACAAGAATCGGAACAAATGCAACCCTATCAGGTACCTATATTCCTTATGGTGAAGATGAGAATTACAGCCATTCAGCTTCATTTCATTCAGATCGTTTAGGTATAGATTTGACTATTGCAAGAGAAGTATCGGATAATTTTTCAGTCGAAGGAGCGGTTTCTGCTTTTATCGCAGGAAGTTTTGATTCTATCGTAGGCGGGAGCTCATCAGGGAGCTTTATTTTTCAACCTAGTTTAGGATTTAAAGGTGGTGCAGCTTATAAACTTGGTGTATTGAAGCTTTCTGGAGGATTACAGTATATCCATCTTAGAGCTACTGCGGGAAGTTCATCAGGTTCTGCCCATATATTATTCTTAGGCTATTACTATGGTTTAGACCTTGACTTCCAGCTGGGTAATACAACACGCCTACTCCTAGGAGCTGAAATGGGAGATTCCTTTGCAAATAAACTACGAATGGAGTATGGTGGAAATACAACAGAAACCAATCTTGATACAAAACATAGATTCTTCCAGACAGGTAACTTGGTACTCAGAGCTGGATTATCTTGGAGTCTCTAATCTCCACCTTTTCTGTTTCTCCCAGTTTCCATTTGAAATTGGGAGTTTTTTATATAATCCATGCGGGAAGACTCCCGTCTTTAGGCGGGAGATGAAAGCATGGCTATACATTCTTCTGGTTTTCGATGTATTTCATGATGGTCTCTTGCGATACCACTCCTGCACTCCCTATATAATAAGAGCGCGTCCACAATGTGGGCAGACGGCTCCTCAGCCAATCATGGCGCTCTCGAAGCACATGAGACGTATACCCCTTCATTTGGTTGACGATCAGTTGTGGGGTGATGGCAGGGGATGCCAAATACAATCGAATGTGATATGATGAAAGTATGCTCAAGTCCTTTTCTTACAGACTCTATCCGACAGCCGAACAGCAAAGCCTGCTGACAAGGACTTTCGGTT
>CAMEXG010000223.1 GCA_945947045.1 uncultured Spirochaetales bacterium
TGAAAATAATAAACAAAATGCTTTTCTTCTCTCTATTCCATTGCTACCATAGTGATTGCTGGAGACTTGATTAGTTATTTCTTCTTGAGTTCTGGTAAATATTTCAAAAGAGGAAATAAAATGATCACGCCTTTCAACTTGCCTTGGTTTGTTCTTATAACACTGTCTTTTTCCTTGCCATTTTTTATAGCAAGAAAGCTTGAAGGAAAAAGTAGAAAAGAAAAGCTGTTCTTCGTCAAATGGTTCTCCATTGTCTCAGCTCTTCTTTGGGTTCTTTATAAGTACCTTTTATCCATTGATCCTGATTTCTCTTTTGTTTTCTGGAAAGAACTGCCTCTTCAGCCATGTAACACGATGCTATGGCTTGGCATCATAGCTTGCATATTAGATAACGAAACTATAATGTCTTATGGCTACTATATCGGTATTCCATGTGCATTATTGGCTCTCATGATGCCAGAGTCTGGGTTTATCAAAGTAAGCATTCTTTCTAACAAAGCTATCGGATACTACGGAACCCATGCATTAGTCGTTATGCAGGGGCTGATGTTTGTTTCCTTAGGCTTATGTAAGATCGATTACAAAAGTGCAATACGCTCTGTAGTATTCTTCATCTTTATGGCATTTTGCGCTCATATAGTGAATATTCTTCTGCGAGTTACTGTTTATCCTGAAGCAACCTATTACTATACCTTTGGTTTTGACGAGAACTTTTTACTCAGAGCTTTCAAGAGATTCATTCCAGTACCTCTATTATATATGACACCTATATTCATTGCCTCCGTTTTTGTTACATGCCTTGAAACTCTTATCATATCATTCTTAAAAAGATTGAAAGAGATTGGTGTTACAAATAGATTCGTAGGGCGTACATTGTGACTCTGTTATGGAGACCACCTCTATTATGAAATACATTATCAATAATCCAAGATGTGGCGGAGGCGCATATAATAAGGAAGATGTCATTTCTATTAGAGCACAATTCATTCCAAAAGCCCTCCAAAGCAGGGATGAAATCTGATTTCTGATTATCCATCCAAGCCACATCATCAAGAAGGATGACCTTTTTACTTTCTGAGGATTTGGAGACAAATTGTTTTAGATAGGAAAACGCAGTGAACCAGTCTTTCAACACAGGACAATCTGACATACCTTGTTCTATTAATGACAACCTAAAAGACTTTAGTTGGCTCTGTCTTGTTACATTTGCTTTTCCTGAGTAAGAGAAAAACAATCCTATCAGATAATGTCTGTTTAAGACGGAAAGTCTTTCCCACTCTTCTTCTCCCATAAACAGCCATAATAACAGAGTTTTGTGACTCCATCGCTTCTTTTAATGTTATTATCTCTTTTTCTCTTCCAATTAATTTCATGATTCTTTGCTTAAACTTTGTAGTTTAGAAATAGCTAACTGATATCTATTATGCTGAAAGGAGGGAAGAATTTCTTAGTTTCTTCTTCTCTTTTCGTTCTATCTATAATTGTAAGAGTGAACTCTTTCAGTCTGGAGGATCTTATGGGATTAATGGCAAAGGCATATAGAGAAAGAAAGATATGTATAGATGAGATGATACGAAAGTATCCTGGGCTTCCTTATTATGAAAAAGAACGCGTAGAGATATTCAGAACTATTGCCTTTGGTCCTATCTATGACAGCACAACTTGTCCTTTGAGTCCATATGAGCCTCCAAATAAAGAAACAATAAGAAAGGCAGAAGAACTAGAAGAGATCTATAAAGCAAACTCAAAGCTTTCTTCTAGAATCGGTTATTTCCTTGATTATCTTTATACAAAAGAAGAGGCGGAGTACTACTTAGAAAACATGGAAGAGTTTATCAACCTAAACGCTGTATATAAAGGAAGCATGCATACAATCGGGTTTATTGCCTCCTCATTAATTGAACAGAACTATCTGAACATTCATGGAGCGGAAGGCTCCAGACTCTTAATGGAGTGTTGGAAAGATGAGATTGATTCTTCTGATAAGTATAATCCAGTGATGAGGAAGGTTGCTTACTTCGAAACTGTCATTCCGATCAATAAGGAGAAGTTCCTTGCAGCTTTGGAAAGAATGATGATTAGACAATGACGGATAATATATCATCTGCTATCGCCTAAGACTCTGAATTTCTATATCATCAAGTAGGGAGTTGTATATGAAGTTCGGAATTGTAGAAATATACTTGTTGGCTATTAACGTCTTAGGCTTTGCTGTGGGAGCTATAAACTCAAAAATTAGATCAAATAAAGAAGAGGGAAAGAGCGACATAGTCCTGGCCATTCTTTCCATTCTTGGTGGAGCAGTCGGTGCTTTGATCTCTGTTCTTGTTTTTGATAGAAAGGCAGAGAAGGGTAATATGCTCTCAAGAGTAATTATGTCATGCCTCGTGGTAATAGACATAATTGTATATCTCATCTATAAGGGCTTTGTAGCAAGAAACCTTACTTTTGCTTTCTGGAACATTCTTATTAAGTATCCTATATCCCTAATATATCTTGCTCTAATCAACATCGTGACTTTCTTTGTTTATTTGAAAGATAAGAAGGCGGCAGAGAAGGGCAAGGACAGGGTGAAGATTGTCACTCTTCTTTCCTTATCTTTCATCGGTGGATCAAT
>CAMEXG010000224.1 GCA_945947045.1 uncultured Spirochaetales bacterium
TGTTTTTATAAGTCTACGCTTAAAGGACTATTTGATGGTGTCGATGTTGTAATTACTACAGTAGGACTTACAAAAACAAGTGCTACTGTGACTAACTATCAGATAGATTACGAAGGGAACCTGAATATTCTCAATGAAGCCAAGAAAGCAGGGGTAAAGAATTTTGCATATATCTCAGTAATCAAGGCGGACAAAGCTCCGAAGGTACCGATGCTTCATGCAAAGTATCTATTCGAAGAAGAATTAAAACAGAGTGGAATTGATTATTGTATCTTCCGTCCCACAGGTTATTTCTATGACATTGTCAAAGTATTCAGGCCGATGATAGAGAAGGGGGAAGTGACACTTCTTGGAAATAAGCCTGTTCATGCGAATGTCATATCTACAGAAGATTTTGCCTCTTTTATTACAGATCATATGTGCGATAAAAACAAAACCTATGATATCGGTGGAAAAGAAACATATTCATATGAAGAAATAGCCGATATGTGTTTCAAGGCTGCAGAAAAAGAAAGTGTAATCAAGAAGGCGCCTCCTTTCTTATTTGATGTGTTGGCTTGGGTTAATAAGAGAAAGAAAAATGGAAAAGAAGCAATCCTGAGGTTTTCTAAGTGGACTCTTACAGAAGAGATGGTTGGAAGTACACAGTACGGGGATATGAGCTTCAAGAAGTATATTGAAGACTGCTTCAAAAAGGAGAGTTAATAATCATGATATCGGCGATGTTTATCATGTCGTCCAGGTATCCGAAGTCATCGCTGTTGTACAGTTTTACCGTCAGTGTCCGCATGACATCATTATAGCTCATTGTTATGGCATTACGCATTACCGCCTTTCATCCAACGGCCAAGGCTCGTGGGCTTTCCCGGCGGTACGTTTGTAAGCTGAGTAAGGCTCTTGTATATGAAGATATAGGAGAACAAGACAGCGGTGCAGAAAATTTATGTCCACCGCTGTATATAATACTTCCGTTCAAAAGGGGAGAAAACTCTTTTTATGCCTTTGTAATGATCATTGTGTCTGTAGACATCTCGCCTCCGGCTAGAGAGCCACAAACAAGAATGACCAAGTCATCTTTTTTGGCAATCTTAGACTTCTCGGCAATCTCCAAAGCCTGATTCTTCATTAAATCAAGGTCGTTGGTAAGCTGAGCGTAGTATGGATAGATTCCATACCCAAGTTTGAGCTGTCTTGTGGCTTTTTCGTCTGTGCAGGAAGCAATGATTGGAACACTTGGTCTGTAGTATGATGCAGTAAGGGCTGTAAATCCTGTAACGGTGGCTACTACTATCGCCTTTGCTTTCAAGAAGAAAGATGCCTCCACTGATGCACTGACAATAGTATTTACTACATCTTCTGATAGCTTGAGATTATTCTTAAGGTATCTATCCTGATAGTTTATCTGGTTCTCTGTGTATTCAGCGATTCTGCTCATGGCTTTGACAGCTTCTATTGGATACTTGCCTGCAGCAGTCTCTCCAGAGAGCATGGTCGCTGTTGTTCCGTCATAGATTGCATTTGCTACGTCAGATACTTCAGCTCTTGTGGGCCTTGGATGCTCCGTCATGGATTCAAGCATCTGAGTGGCTGTTATTACTATTCTTCCTCTCTTATAGCAGGCTTTAATGATGTTCTTCTGGATAGCAGGAAGGCGATCGAAGGGAACTTCAACTCCCATGTCTCCACGTGCAATCATGACGCCGTCTGCATAATCCAGAATTGAATCCAAGTTCTCAATGCCTGATCCATTCTCAATCTTTGCAATAATTTTGATCTTCTTTCCACCATTGACGTTCAGTAGCTTTCTAAGCTTCTTTACGTCATCTTGGTTTCTTACAAATGAAGCTGCTATGAAGTCGACATCTTCTTCGATTCCAAAGAGAATGTCACTTCTATCTCTGTCGCTGATAAAAGGCTGGTCTACATCTATTCCTGGGACATTGATTGATTTTCTAGATGAAACTTTTCCTGAGTTTTCCACTCTTGTGATAATGTCGCCATTCTTTACTTCTGTTACAACTAGAGAAACCAGACCGTCATCAATAAGGATTTTGTCTCCTTTTGATACATCTTCGCCCAAATATGGGTAGCTGATTCCTACTCCGTTTATGTCACCGGAAACAGAATAGTCGCTGAAAAGAGTAAAGCTCTGTCCCTGGGAAAGGACGACACTTTTCTCAGTAAATTCACCGACTCTGATTTCAGGACCTTTAGTGTCCAGGATCAAAGCAACTGGAGCATCCATTTCTTTTGACACTTTCTTGACTAAATCTATTCTCTTTTTGTGTTCTTCATGACTTCCATGAGAGAAGTTGAATCTTGCTCCATCCATTCCAGCAAGAATCAATTCTCTTATCTTTTCTTCCGACTCTACAGCGGGGCCTATTGTACAGATAATTTTTGTTTTTCTCATACCCTAATGATAAACGATTTTTCCTTGATAAGGACAATACAGAACCTCTAAATAATTGGCATTATTTTAAATAGATGACTGAAATATACTAGAGATTATTTGGCCAGAGCCTTATGGAGGTAAAGAGCATTGTCATTTTATCTTTAAAATCCAGAATTGCATCCGGGTGATGAAAAACCTCGTTTATCGCTGTAATTC
>CAMEXG010000225.1 GCA_945947045.1 uncultured Spirochaetales bacterium
AGTATCATCTTTTCTTTCTTCAGCTCAGAGATTGTCACTGCACTTCTCTGAGACAGAGGATTATCAGGGCTCAACACACACATAAGGTAGTCTGTATCAAGTAGCATGGAAGAGAACTTGGGATTATTAGATGAAGCGTCTATAATTGCTAAATCAAGTTCATAGCTTTCTAGTTTATCATAAAGATTATTTATAGTATCAGTAGTAAGCGTAATTTTTACACCATTGTTTTCAATGCTGTATTTAGCCAGTGCAGATGCTGTAACATTGCTCTCTGCAGTATGTGTAATACCGATTCTCAATGGTCCTGCATTCTTTTCTGCGTTCTGTATCTCAAGAAGCATTTTTTCGTATAAAGCCTTCTGTCTACGAGCATACTTAAGTACTATTTCTCCTTGCTGTGTAAGGATTAAACCATTTTTATTTCTAATAAAAACCTTTGCACCCACCTCTTCTTCCAATTGTTTAATCTGTTGGCTGACAGCTGGCTGAGTCATATATAGAGCCTCTGCTGCTTTTGTGAAATTCAGATACTCTGCAACTTTTATGAAAGTATACATTTTTGTTCCAAGCATAGTAACTCCAATTAAATATTTTTATAGGAATAAAGAATAATATAATTTGCATTTATCTTCAACAACAAATATCATCCTATTTCACACAAGGAGAGATTATTATGGATACATTATCTTTTATTGAAAGAATCGGAATTACAGACCCTACTGCAATAATAGTCATATCAGTATCCTTAATGCTTTTTTTCGGATTTCTTATGACACGAATAACGAAGCTCATGAGACTTCCTAATGTCACGGGATACATCCTATCTGGAATTATCATGGGACCCTTTGTCTTTAACTTAATCCCCAAAAGCACAATCGAAGGAATGAGCTTTATAGGTGACATAGCATTGTCTTTTATCGCTTTTGGAACAGGCGAGTACTTCAAAATGGATATTTTAAAGAAAAATGGAAGAAAAGTTGTAATCATTACAATCATGGAGGCTCTTGCCTCTTCCATAGTTGTGTTTATGGCCACATTCTATATTCTCAAACTAGACTTCGGCTTCTCCCTTATTCTTTCCGCCCTGGCTTCTGCTACGGCACCGGCTTCAACATTGATGACAATAAGACAGACAGGGGCAAAGGGTGATTTCGTGGACACACTTTTGGGCGTAGTGGCCTTGGACGATGTGGTGGGATTGATTGCTTTTTCCCTTGCCATTTCTATTTCTTCATCTATTGCAATGGGAGTATTAGATTTTAAGGCCCTCTCTGTGCCTATCCTTTCAAATATTGTGGTTCTAACAGTAGGAGGAGCTTTCGGTTTTCTTTTAAAGTTTCTTCTCAGAAAAAGAAGCACAGACAACAGACTGATCGTTACTGTGGCGATTCTCTTCGGATTCTGCGGAATCTGCACCTTATTGGGTGTATCGCCTCTTCTGGGATGTATGTCTATGGGCATGGTCTATATAAATGCAACAGGAGACGAAAGATTATTTAAGCAACTCAACTACTTCAGTCCTCCGATTCTGCTGCTATTCTTCGTCAGATCAGGATTGAACTTCGATCTTGGATCGCTATTTAGCGGCATGAAGGGGTTTGGAGCCATGCCCCTCTCAATAATCGGCCTCATGTATTTCTTTTCAAGAATTATTGGTAAATACACCGGAGCATATCTGGGATCTCTTATTACGAAAAAAGACAAAAGAATCCGCTCCTATCTGGGTCTGGCCCTCATCCCCCAGGCGGGAGTAGCCATAGGCTTGGCTGCCATGGGTGCAAAAGTATTGGGAGGAGATGAAGGAAGGGCTCTTGAAACAATAATCCTCTCTTCAAGTGTCCTCTATGAATTAATAGGCCCTGTATCTGCAAAAATATCTCTTTATCTCTCCCATTCTTATCCAAGAAAAGAAAAAACGAAAGAGAGCGTCTCAGATATAAGTATCACCTCCATGGCAAGGGGTTAAGAAAAAGGAGAAACAATGAGATCTATAGAAAAGATGAATAAGTCCCAAGAAGGGACTGAAAAGACTATTGAGGAAAAAGAGGAGAAATATAGAGACTACGAACCTCTTGTCACAAGACCAAGTATATGGAGAGTCTTCGCTTTCTCTGGGAAAAAGAACTATGAAGACAATGATTAAATATCCTCATAAAGGGCAAACTCCAGATTGTCGCGTACAAATCTCTTTCCGTTCCATGCATATGTCCGGCCATCGGAAAGTGTCAGGATATGAGAGTGCTTCTCTCCTTTCTCCATATAAACCGAAAGCCCGTCATATTCTCCCATAAGCTGCAGATCTCCGCTTATAGGCTTACGACAATAGAGACGGCACATGCTTGTAACCAATTCAGGAGATGAAAGGAAAAAAGAGGTTGCTGCAGAAACAAAAGATTCCGCCTCCTCTATAAAGGAGAGATATCGCTTACTTTTCTGAAATATCGCCAATGTATCGTATGTGAACATAAACATAACATAGGATGAAACAAAAAGAGTTCTTCAAAAGCTATTATCAAATAGAAGAATTTCTTATAGACTCATAACAAATAATCATAGATAAAGGGAGTAGACTGTGAATTTAGCCGACGCTTTGTCGCTTCT
>CAMEXG010000226.1 GCA_945947045.1 uncultured Spirochaetales bacterium
CCTTCGTCTGAAGCATGGTGAAATGGAAGGCCGGGAGTATACTCGAAGCGTCTCTCCCCCTCTTTAATGACCTCAGTATGTTCTATCATTTTTCTGCACCAAGCTCTTGAATCAAGAAGATACTTCTCGTCTTTTGTAGATAAATAGAGTTCAGTGGATGCAAGGAGAACTGTGTAATAATCTACGAAGTTCCACTTTCCATCGTTTGTGTAGAGGTTGTTGTTCTCAACTAAGTATTCATAAGCTTCTTCAGCGGCTTCTAGATAATCTTGAGAAGAATAATCCTCGGATATTGTTTCATGAGTAGACGCAGAAGCAAGGGCGGCTATAGCCAGAGCCCCGCCGGAACGAAGGGAAGTTTCATAGTAAGTGTCGTCAACTATCTCACTGTCTTTTGTCTCTGCCTCCGAGAATTGATCTGAAGAGTTATGGTAGTCAAAACCTATGGATCTTGTCCCTTTTATCACATCCATATGATCCAGGTCTTCATTTCGCCTGATGGAGCGGATAAATGATCCGGAAGGAATATGGGTCCTCACTAAGAAATCTGCTCCCCATGAGCCTTCGTCCAGCATTCTTTTCTTTAGTATTGTATATGACGGAGACTTTTTCTTTTCCACGTAGTCGTATCCCTTGAAGAAGAAATAAGTGCTCAGTCCCATTTGCTGGGGATTATACCAAGTGCTGTGGGAAAGATGAGAAAGATGGATACCATGATCTCCCGAGGCATCGAACCATCCTCCGCGGAGATCCATTTCTCCTTTCCTTGGACCGGAGAAAGACAAATGCCTGTCTTCACTATCCCACTCACCAGAGGAACGTTGTGCTTTGAAGAAAGCAGTATTTGCACTTATGAGCCTCAGCGATACCAAGTACTCTGATATCTCGATTCTCTCTGTATCGTTTCCCACTTTTACTTTATATGAGCCTGGGGTGGAGAGGGAGGAGAAATCACCCGCCAGATACTCTCCTTTATCCCATCTGGCAACCTTTCCATAGTAAACCAGATCACCTTTATAGACCTCTTTATTGTCAGAGTCGCGAATAATAGTGAATACGTCAATCTTCTCTCCGTCACTCTCTACTATTACTCTCTTTCTATCTCCAGAAACATAACCTACTTGATTAATAAGGATTCTAACCATCCTTCACTCCTTTTCGTCAGTATAGATTACAAATAAGAGAAAAGAGTGCTTTTGAATAAACTAACACTGATTATTCTTCCCAAAAAAGCTCATCGAGAGTCTTGTTTAATACCTTACATATTGAGATACAAAGTTTGATTGTGGGGTTATAGTCACCCTTTTCAATGGCATTTATAGTCTGTCTTGAGACTCCTACTTTTTCTGCCAAAGCTTCTTGAGAAAGGTCCATAAGCGCCCTTGCACTTTTGAGTTTTAAATTCTTCACTCCTCTATTTCCTCTCTCTTGGAGTGTAAAGCCTGGACAACCATTATTACAACCCACAAAACAAATACAAAGGCCATCAGAGATCTGTCGCTCAGTCTTCCATCAGTGATCATCATACCTTCCATAATAAATCTTATTGTACCAATGCCCATCAATACTGACAGCACTGTCCCGACAATGAAAAACTGCTTCTTATTCTCATGCAGTGAAAAGTATGCATCATTATTGATGGCAGTAATTGCATAGGCCCCGATACCAATCAATACTGCGATGATATTTCCAGTCTCTGCTGTCTCGAATAGGCTCTTACCTACAAAAAAGCCATAAAGGGCAACAAATGTAGATGCAACGATCAGCGTCCAAAAGCCTATCATAAAGCACTTGCCTCTCGCTGCAATCTGTCTTTCATCCCACTGACACTTTTTATTCTTCTTCATTCTTCTTGAGTTAATCAAAATAACAATGAGACCGATAAGAAGTCCCACACCCATTCCAATGTTATACCAATTTCTCATATTTCGCTCCTTGATGGACATAAAGTAAATTTATTCTTAATTATTGTCAACTATATTTTACATTTATTAATTAATTTCATCTCTGTTTGCAATTCGATAAAAAAGGAAGTATTCTATTATAAGGAGAAATACTATGGACAAAAAAGCAATGTATAAACTTACATACGGGCTCTTTGTCTTGACCGCAAATGAGAACGGAAAAGACAATGGATGTATCATCAACACAGCCATCCAGGCTGCAGGAGAGCCAAACCAAGTTTCTATTTCCGTCAGCAAGCAGAACTATACACATGATATGATCATGCGCACCGGCGCCTTCACAGTCTCTTCCATTACAGAAAAGGCAGATTTCTCTCTCTTTAAGAGATTTGGTTTCCAGAGTGGAAAAGAAATCAATAAATTCGATGGCTTTGACGGCTGGCTCAGAGGCATCAACGGCGTCCCTTACATCACAGAGAGCTGTAATGCATATATCAGTGTAAAAGTCGAGAAGACAGTGGACCTTGGTTCCCATACACTGTTTATCGGACAGGTGACAGATATGGAAGTTCTTTCAGAAGACCCATCCGTCACATATGCATACTATCAGAGCAATATCAAGCCAAAGCCAGAGAAGGTAGGAACAACTCCAAAGGGAGAGACAGTATGGAGATGTATCATCTGTGG
>CAMEXG010000227.1 GCA_945947045.1 uncultured Spirochaetales bacterium
ATTCCATGCTGTGCTCTATGCGTTCGTAGTATGTCTCGATCGACCATCTGGCCTTGTAGTATCTGTACACATACTGTACGTCTATGCCCAGATTATTTTTGAGGACTATCAGACCAAATGTCTTTATGTTCCTCTGCAGGCCTGATGCCATCCTGGAGAAAGATAGAAAAGCCTAAATCAGATATCATCATGAGAGAAACCTCGAAGAGTTTATAACCAAACGATAAGTTCATTGATATGTGCGTCAACCTATCATAAGAGGCAAACGATAAAAGCTGGACACCCCTTAGGTTAGGCGTACTTCCTGTCGTGTCGAGCCACATCGATACGGTTGTTCTTTTAAGTAGGGGAAGTGTCGACGGCCATATAAGCGTCAAACTGGATGTAAACAAGCTCAACCTCAAGCCAGGAAAAGCTACCTATGACGATATAAAGTCTTATGTCAGAGAAATATGGATTCGAAGTCCATTTCGCCTATATCGGACAGGTGAAGAAGAAACTTGGCATCAAGGAGCGAAAGAACTATAACGTGGGTTCCTGTAAACGCCCAATGCCTCTTTGCCCACCTGAAAAAAAGAGGCTATAAAGGACGCCTTCAGACATTTCAAGATGATTTGACGATTGTCCTTCCATTGGAACAATAGTAGACATGATTTCAGAGGACTGCACCATTTGATTCCAGATATTCAATGGCTTCAGTCTTTTTGCTTATTCCGTTTCATAGTCGATTCCTTAATAAAGATTTCGTTCAATTATATCGCTATGACGATATAATATTTTTATGACATTCTTGGATTTGTTGGCTGAAAAAAAGTATTCCGTCTATCGTCTATCAAAAGAAAGCGGCATAGCTTTGACGACACTTCAGGACATTGCTTCCGGAAAGAATGAACTGGAAGACTGCAAGGGAAGGACATTGCTCGCATTGTCCAGAACTCTAGATATTTCAATTGAAGAACTGCTTTCTTTGGAGCCGGAGAAGGCGACTGATGTTTTCCCTGTGTTCCTTTCCGAATGTGTGAAGGAATATCGTTTCTACACAAGAAAAGGCAGTACATTGGCGGGAGATTATTGGGAACAACTCAGAAGTTCCATAAATGTTGCCGAAGTTGAGAATCTGATTTCCCATGAGACCGCGACACGATTAAGGAAACGCTACCACTTCCTATAAGGAGAATGACGATGGTTGGTTTCATAGAATATGGTGGAGCCAATGGCAACAAATTATCCATAATCATCAATGATGAACTGTGGATGCTGAAATTGCCTTCTCCTGCACAGAAGAAGGCAAATCCATCCTAGAGTCGAAAGATGTCGGAGGCAGAAAGAGTCTAATTCAGATGATTGGATTCAGAAATGGCTAAATAGACATGTGGAATCAATATTTACACTTATTTGCTGATATAGAAGAGGAATTAGATAAGAGAGGAATATATTACTAATTTAATAATTAAAAAATAAAAGAATATTCTTAAATAGGAATAATAAAATAAGTATTAATTAAAAAATGGGTGATTCAGGCTTGTACATAAAACTATTGCTCTTTTGTTTCTTGTCTATGCTGTATCCTATTCGTCTGATGAATATCATGGACACATGTTTGATCAAGTAACTTTAGACGCAACCTGCACTAAGCCAGTAAGGAAACACTTGATTTGTTCTTGTGTATATATGAAAGAAGAAGTAATCCCGGCAAAGGGACACGCCGATTTTGTGAAGACAGTTGGAAAGAAAGCAACAGAGGGAGATGAAGGATATTATGTTTATGTCTGTCTAGTCTTTAATGAAGTGGATGACAGAGGTAAGAGACGATACACATCATTAAGCTATCAAATTCTTTTAATAACTCGCGGAATCTATGCTTTTTATACCACTTTCCGCGAGTTATCGTGATAGAAGTGTTTTAACCAGTTTTTAACATATTATGCTTAAATATTGTTAATACAAATAATAAAGTTAAAACATACCTTTTGTTATTTCAGTTTTACTTTGTTCAGCTTCTTATTAAGTGTCAAAAGCTCCTCTTTTGTGAATTTCATTCCCACTGTTCCAGCCATAGAAGAGATACGAAGGATAGTGAAGGATCCTATCATCTTCATAGTGTCTTTGTTCTTTAACATGGAAGAAGCAGAATCCGAGGAGTTCTTGACACTCTTCTTTTTCATGGTTTTCAGCTTCCTCATAATAAAGAACATTAATACGAGTCTACCCTTTGTAGACTTCATTATCTCGCTGATCTTTGTATTTAGAGAGCAGTATCCATCCTTTTCAGTTATATCGAACCAATTTAGGATAGCTCCTTTCTCTTTGAGTCTATATTCTTCATTAAAGACTTCGACCTTTCTTATTCTGCTTTCATCCTCTAAGTCTCCAGCCTTGGCTTTAATAATAGTCTCTCCTTCGTTAGGGACGGAGAAAGAGAAAAAGTGATCATCAGCTTTCTTTGTTTCCAATAGTTCTCCGTTAACAAACAGAGAGACTTCAGGCATATTGGAATATACCTTTATTAGTGTAGGATTCTCGACTCTATCTACGTAACGCTTACTACATATGTGTACAAACTTCTCTTCCGACAGCC
>CAMEXG010000228.1 GCA_945947045.1 uncultured Spirochaetales bacterium
AGTTTTTCATTGGTCTGTGACTCGACCATGGCAGAGGTGATAAGACTGTTAAATGCTGATACCAAGCAATATGTTGTTACCATAATGAACGTCACAAAGTAGAGAGCATAAATGCGATCGTCCTTCATGATAATTCTTGCAATACCAGAGGACCAACTCTCTAGGGTCATCACTTGGAATAATGTGAAGAATGAACTCCAAATATCACCAAACCAATCAGGATAGTGCTCTCTGAAAAGAGTCCAACCAATAAGGGCATAAACATAGCAAACAATGAGCAGACACGTAATGATACTGGCCACACTAGTAAATGACTTGACAACTGTTTTGAAGAAGGCTTTGATCAAAGAAATGTGAGAGAACAGACGAATGACTTTAATCAATCTGATAAGACTATAGATACCCATATCAGGTAACATGGAAACGAAAACAGAGCCAATATCAAGAAGAACCAATATATCTAAGAAATAGGTCAGTGGCTGAGATATCAGTCTCAATATAACTTCTACAAGGAAAGCAATCTCGCATATCTTATCTATGATATCGAGTACAGTGAGAATGCGTCCCTCAAAGTTAAATGTTTTTACACATAACATTAGAGAATTGATAATAATGATTGTATATACAAATATACGAACGGGCTTGTACTTTAGAAACTTTCTTATTTTCCTTCTTAACATTAGTACAGGAAGAGGAAGCTTTCCACAGCATCGATCTTCTTCAGCAAAGAGATCCTCTTTGGATTCAATTTTCAAATCACCTACATTGATGAAAGTAGGAGTTGGAGTATTGTCTTTATTTTCGTTTGAGTTTTCTGCAATTGAAGAACCACCAATTACTAAATTGTCACCATTGTTGTTGCTGTTCTCATTTACACCTCTTGAAACTCTGTGTACTATGTGATTTTCTTGTGTGGAAACATTTGGAGATGATGATTCAATAATTACAGAAACACTAGGATCAGATGCTGCCGATGTGATAGGAGACATGGAAGGAGATATATTATTCATTTCGATGCAAGTAGTACCATTCTGTGCAGAATCTAGAATATGATTCATACGGTTACGATTGTCATACCTGAAACTGGATTCATGATACAATTATATCAAATGAAGCTAGAAAGATTAAGAAAAGAAAGACTGATTAATGAAAGAAAAAATAATAATGAAAGAATAGCCACACAATAATGATAGCATCCTATTGGTTCTTAGCACTAACATGACAATGTGATTTTCTAACTGTTTTTTAAAAAATATAATACATTTTGATAGATTGTGGATAATGATAAACAACCATTCTTTTTTTTTTAAGACATAAGATAGTATAACTTTAATGGGATTATTGTTGTTGATTTTATATCGATATCATTGGAGACTTTTAGAGATATATTAGTATAGCTATTGTAATGATGATTTCTATGATGAGCATATTTATCATTGATTAATAAAGATAGCTAATGATAATGTATTTGAGACATGATTGACTTTGGATTCGTATGAGGAAGGAACAAAAAGTTGAGATTATTCAAAATGTATATGCTTCATCTTTTCGCTTAATGAGGAACATATAGATATTTCTATAATCTTAAAGGATAAAAGTAATGATGCTTAAAAAATATTCTTATGAGTATTGATGACTAGATAAAGCATACATTCTGATAGAAATGTAAGGCAGAAAAGTATTCAAGAAAATTCAGATGGAAATAGTTAAAGACAATAATGCTAGAAAGATATGATTTTTATATCTTTTTCTCACCATTAAAAATTATCTTTTTGAAGCTTCAAGAGAAGAGAAATGGCTCCTTATTTCCCTAACAGCAAGGTTGTTGGTACCGAATATGATTCCTATTTCAAGCAGTGGGTTGGTGATTATCCTACTACACTTATATACAGACAGTCAGAAAGAAGCAAATATGAAGAAGAATATAAAAAACATTGGGGACCTGTTATTCTTCTTATTAAAACTAAGGATGGATATATCTTTGGTTGCTATACAACAAAGTTCTATTGTAACACAAGATTCATAGGTATTATTTAATTCATCAATAATATTGTTTAGATGATACGCGTCATGAGTTTAATGACCCATATTTATTTATGTTTTCTCTAAAAAATGAAGAAAATTCATCTCCATTCATGGTGAAACAGAAAGATCCTAAAAAAAAAGGCTTATTTTCTTATGGTGTGACTGATATGAGATTCTTTGGATCATTTGAATATTCTTATGGAGAATTAAGAAAAAACCAGTTCATTTATAGTTGTTACTATTCCCGTCCATTATTAAAAAATTACAGATATTCAGTTGTAGAATGCGAAGCTTATACAATTTATCCTGTGAATTTGACTGCCTATCCTTCTCTTGCCTTTAAAGGTAGTAAGATTATTGATGGAAGATTAGATTACTTCATTCAGGATGGTAAAGGTCATGGATGGCTTTGTGATACTGAACCGAAACTAATCTATAGATCGAATGATAGAAATTTTTGGATTGGTTTTCATCATTATTGTGATGATAAAGGTCGTACTCTTGTTATTGCTAAGACTAAAGAGGGTTGCATTTTTGGTGGAATTACTAGTC
>CAMEXG010000229.1 GCA_945947045.1 uncultured Spirochaetales bacterium
AGAGAGCTGGATCGCCATAGTAGTGGAGTGGAACGATTGTGAAGGACATGTTGTAGATTGATGTAGCATCAAACTCAGACATGTGGACTGTGAGGCTGTACTTGCCTGTCTTCTCGATACCTGCGATAGACTTGACATCTTCACCGGCAGAGATACCGTAAGAGTAAGCGTTGTCTGTAATATTAGCAAGATGCTGGAAGATTGTCATACCTGCAGTCTCAACATCACTAGCTGTCAAGATGTCTCCGCCGTAAGCGTCGACGATTCCTGCCCAGTAGTCAGCTGCTGTAGCGCCTTCCTTCCAGTATGAATCATATCCCCAGAGAGACATACCAAGCTTAACCTGGAGTTCAGGAGAAGCCATGAGAGCATCAAGGGAATCAGCAACCGTTGAGTAGTAGGAAGGAGCATAGTTTGCTACGACATAGTCGACAATTTCCTGAGCAAATGCCTCTCCAGCTTTGTCGAGGTCAGCCCAGAACTGATCCTGAGTCTCTTTTGTCCACTTTGAGAAGTCTGTGTTTTCCTTTCCTGCTTCATAGATCATGATATCTGCAGACTTCATGGAGTTGTAGTAGTCTGCCATGCCGATGATTGGCTGAGCATAAAGAGTGCTGGATCCATCATATGTTGGATCTGCGAGAACATAGATACCGAAGATGACATCGTCGATTGTTGCTGGTGTTCCATCAGAGAACTTGATGTCGTCTCTCATTGTGAGATTGTAGTCTACAGTTCCATCTGCATTCTGAACAACTTCAACAGATCCCATTCCCTGGTAGTAATAATCTGTTCCATTGTAGCTGTGAGTCTCACCATTGATTCCATCATAGATGATAGCACCACCGCGGTCAGCAGCAAGGAGACCGCCCTGTGTGAAGTCAACGACTTCCTGGTCATATGCTGTAGCTGCGAAGAATGGGGAGAACTTCATGCCGAAAGAAGAAGTAGCGTAAACCATCTTCTTTGGAGCTGCCTTCTCGACAACTGGAGCTGGTGTTGGCTCAACTTTTGGAGCTTCAGCTGTTTTCTGAGGCTCTGGAGCAGGAGTTGTTACTGTTGTAGTAGTCGTTGTGGAAGGAGCTGTTGTAGCCTTAGTTTCTTCCTTCTTTCCGCATGAAACAGCAAGAATAAGAGAGAGAAGAACCACAAGAACGATTGCAAGAGATTTTTTCATTCCTAGTTTCCTCCTAGAGGTATTAAATGTGTACAACGTACACTTATGAGCTTAATCATCTTCCTTCTCAGGAAGAACTGTGGTTCCTGTCTTCTTCATCTCCAAATCTTTCCTTTTTTTGAAAAGATTCCAAGACAAAAAAACCAATAATACCGTCAGGACAAGAAATACAGCATCAATAAAAGTCTCACCGTTTCTTATCCAGAACACGATATGACCTATTATTGAACAGAAAGAAAAGAAAAGAACCATGAAAATCCAAGAAATCAGCTTTTCAGTAATCTTATCTTTAACCATTCTGGTGGCATCACCCTTTGTAGAGGCAAAAGTCCAGACAGCATCTGATTGTCCCAAAAGAGGAAAGGCTACAGCAAGAAATGGAAGAGAAACGTACATAGTCCTCCCCGCCCTGGTGTTGATAAGAACTGAAGAGAAATAGAAACACCACTCAATAATAGTAGTGACAATGAAGATAACTTTGAGCTTCTTCACTTCCTCATGTGACTTCGAAAACCCAAACAAATCACCTCTGTATACAGGTTTTGTAACGATTTTTCCGTTTTTTCCCTCTACATTTTCAAGGCGATAGTCGGATGCATATTTCCTCGAAACCAATCCAGCCCCCAAACCTTCCTTTCGTCTTTTAACTACAGAAAACCATTTAAAAGATACTATAAATTATTACATTTTTTCAACACAGCAACTATTTTACCTTAAATGAATTTCATCGCCTATCATCATATATATGTTCATATTTTTGCGTTTTTTATCAATTATCATTTATTTTTTATATTTTTAGAATTCAAACATCAATAAAAAATGAGGTTTTTGCATTAATAGAACACTTCGCTTCTTTTCCTTTTGATTTTTGCTATATCGGTGTTGTAGAATGTATGTAGAGGTAAAAAAGTGAGGATTCTTGTACTTGGTTCCGGTGCCAAAGACCATGCTCTTGCATGGTGGCTAAGCCGCAGTGCATACATTTCAGAGCTCTACATGGCTCCAGGTAATCCTGGAACTGCAGATATCGCAATCAACCTTCCCGATACAGACAACTCCGACTGCGAGGCTGTATATAGGGCAGTAAAGGAATATAACATCGATGCTGTATTCATCGGAACAGAAGCCCCGCTTCTTGCAGGGGTCAGAGAATACCTCGCAGAAAGAAATATTCCTTGCTTCGGTGCAACTAAAGAAGCACAGAGGCTTGAAGATGACAAAGCGTATGCCAGGGCTTTTACAGAGCGTAACGGCATACCTACTCCAAAGAGCTACTTATTCTCTGATTTGGAGTCTTTGAAAGCTCATCTTGATGAAGCTGAGGAAGGTAATCGTTTTACAATCAAATCCAACTCTATGACACCATCCCGTGTCGTCTTATCTTCATCAGATAAAAA
>CAMEXG010000230.1 GCA_945947045.1 uncultured Spirochaetales bacterium
AATGTGTTGACAATCCTGACTGGGTCGATCCAGGAGAGAAGGCTCAGGCTATGCTCAGAGCTTGGGAGAATGGAGACGAGGAAGTTAGGGCTCTCTGGCAGAAGATGAACAATTGGACTCTTCAAGGATTGGAGGAGAGCTACAAGAATATGGGTATCTCCTTCGATAAATACTACTACGAATCCGAAACATATAAATTTGGAAAAGATGAAATATTAAAAGGATTGGAAAAGGGTGTTTTCCAGAAAGAAGAGGATGGTAGTGTTCAAGTTGACCTTGCTCCTATCGGACTGGACAAGAAGGTCCTTCTCAGAAAAGATGGAACTTCCCTTTATATGACGCAAGATATCGGAACAGCAATTCGCCGCCATGAAGATTGGCCTTTCGATTCCCTTACCTATGTTGTAGCTTCAGAGCAGAAGTATCACTTTACAGTTCTTTTCTATTGCCTGGGACTTCTTGGCTATGATTGGGCAAAAGAGCTCCATCATCTTTCTTATGGAATGGTCAACCTTCCTGACGGAAAGATGAAGAGCAGGGAGGGCACTGTAGTAGACGCTGACGACCTTTTGGAGGAGTTGACTGCATTGGCAAGAGCAGAGATCGAAAGCAAAAACAGAGAAGATGCAGTGGACGATGTGGACGAGACAAGTAGGAAGATTGCTTTGGGCGCCCTTAACTACTATCTCTTGCAGGTCTCTCCTACAAAAGACATGGTATTTAATCCTAAAGAGTCTATTTCATTCAATGGAAACACCGGTCCATATCTTCAGTATACAGGAGCCCGTATCTCATCCATTTTACGTAAGTATGAAGAGTCTGAAGAAAAGGATGTTCCGTTTATTGGAGAACTACTTGTCGGAGAGGATGAGAAAGAGTTGTTGAAGCTTGTTGATACATTCCCTGAGATTGTTGAGAAAGCGGCGATGAACTATGACCCGTCCCTCATCGCTGGATTCTTGTATGACCTTGCAAAGACATTCAGCCACTATTACCACGATAACCGCATTCTCAATGCAGAGACAAAAGAACTGATAAAGGCAAGAGTAATGCTGTGTTATATGATCAGCGTAGTGATGAAGAATGGCTTTGCTCTTATCGGAGTGCCATTTTTGGAAGCAATGTAAGGATTGAGGAAGGCGTTTCGACGCCTTCTATATTTCTATAGACAAACAGAACATCTGTTCAGTATGATGTCTGATATGAAAAGATATGGCTATTTGTTATTAGTGTTAATCCTCATTGTCTCTTGTTCATCCAATGTCTTTAGAGGCGAAGAGCGGATAGGTGACGGCTTTATTTCCGTTGAGTCCAAGGACTTTGACGGAGAGAAGAGCTACAGAATAGAAGTAGATTCCGATACCTACGCTTCAATGGATCTAAGAGTCGAGGAAGGAGTCCTTTCTATTATTGTTGAAAATGGAGGGAGTAAACCGTTGGAGGGGAATTACTCTGAAGAATGGAATCAAAATAAGAATACTACGTTCTCCCTTAATAAAGGAGAGTATTCAGTCACTCTAAAGGGGAAGGCCTTCGTAGGTAAATGTATGATTAGTTGGGATACTAACTAAGTAGAGATAGAACACCTAGAAGGGGGGTGGCGAAATCCGCTTCCTCATCTTCTAGTATTCTTTCCAGACTCATCATCAAGGCGGAGGAAAAGAGAGGTATGAGTGCTCTTTTCCTCTCTTCTTTTATATCGAAAGAAGAAATAATTACAGAAGCTTGGGAAGAAAGCATAAGATAGAGAGACCTGTACTCATCCTGTGCTGGAGGAAGAGTAAAGTGTAAAGAAAAAACCACTCTTAGAAAATGCCAGTTTTCTTCATCTAGGAACATACTCTCCCATTTCTCCGCCGCTTTCTCCATGACATCCTGTTTGTCACCCCTAAGATCAAGCTGAAACCCATTCTTCATTATATTCTTGTGGCCCCTGGACAGCATTTCATTTATGATCTCGTCTTTTGATGTGAAATAGTGGTACATAGTGGCCTTTGAAAGCCCGACTTGATTCGAAAGACTGTTGATGGTAAGAGAATCGATTCCCTCTAGACTTACAATTTCCAAAGCTGTTTTGAGTATTTCGTCTTTTTTATCCATATAACAATATTATCAACCGAACGTTCGATTGACAATTCGTTTTTTTAGATGAATTCTTTAATTATTTTATTTTTGCTATTGAGGTAAAAAGAGGAATGAAAGAGAATCCTAGTACAAAACTAAAGATAAGGACAAACACATGTACGCATTAGTTGAAATACTCGGCAAGCAGTATAAGGCGGAAGAAGGCGCAGTACTTATTGTCGACAGACTCCCATTGGAAGCAGGTGCATCTTATGTAATCGATAAGGTTCTCGCTGTGGTTGATGGAGAGAATGCAAAGTTCGGCACACCATGTGTCGAAAACGCTAAGGTTCTCGCTACAGTAGGCGAAGAAGTAAAAGGTGATAAGGTCAAGGTCTTTAAGTTCCGCAGAAGAAAGGGTTATAGAAGAACTCAGGGACATAGAGAGAAGTACACCAAGATCACAATCAACAAGATTGAAGGCTAAGGAGGCAACAGAATGG
>CAMEXG010000231.1 GCA_945947045.1 uncultured Spirochaetales bacterium
GAATAATATGATTACACTTCCACTTACAACATCTAATGGCCACTTTATCGTAACAGTAGACGATAAAAACTTCATCCTGGATACAGGCAGCCCCGTTAGTTTCTCTTTTACAGAGAACCCAACTTTTGTCCTTTTTGGTGACAAGCACCTTACATTTCTTCCTTTCCCATTAAAAGGAGTAGCAAAAGAAATAGAAAACTTTGTAAGCATGCCAGTTGACGGAATTATTGGGCTAAGCACTATGAAAGAGCTTAAGAGAATGGAGATATCTAAAGAAAAGGGATATGTTAAGTTCGGAGGAGAAGATACTTCTGATGATTCTTCTTGTTCTATTCCTTTTGAAGAGAACTATGGTGTCCTGACCATTGGTATAAAATTAAACGGAAAAGATACTAGAGTTATCTTGGACACAGGGGCAAGAATCGACTACATGGATCCATCTCTCTTGGATACTTCTAATGCTATCAGTCACGAAAATGATTACAACCCAATACTTGGTCACTTTGAAGTTGATGGATATAAAACTACATATGGTATTGGAGACCAAGAGTTTGAAACCATCACCTATGGAGCAACAGATATGCTTAAGAACTATGTGCTGAGCATGGGAATAAGAGGAGTCAGCGGGGTAGTGGGGCTAAATAGTATATTAATGAAAGCTGATCTTGTAAGGGTAGAATATGAAAAACAACAGATAAGCTTTTGTCTGTGATTTACTTTCTATCTTTTCTTGATGATATGCACAGGGAGTCTTTTCTCTGTGCAGTTTTTAATAATCAATTTCTTATAAATAAAAGAGATCTCATCAAATCTATTATCATATGGAACTATTATGTTCATTGATATATACATAACTGTTTTTTCTGAAGTCAGTTTCTTTTAGTGAGTTCAGCTTTTCAACTATTAACGATGCCACAGACGACATTAGTGGAACGACAACAGAGTTACCAAACTGCTTATATGCCTGCGTATCACTTACGACAATCTTGAAATCATCAGGGTATCCTTGAAGTCTTGCGCACTCCCTGGGAGTAAGTCTTCTTGGTATTTCTCCTTCACCTCTATTGATTAGTATTTCCGATCCATCTTTATAATACCTGGCACTTAGAGTTCTTGATATTCCATTCAAATCCGGCATTCCATATCCAAATCCATTTCCAGCGGCCTTATGCTTTGCTGCATAATTCTGCAGATACTCCCAAAGGTGAGGAGTTAGAATGTATTTTGTATCATATTCATCGAAGAGAATATCTTTTAGAACTGGTTTTTTATCAGGTGTATTGTAGTCGAATTCAAAAGGTACTTCTCCGTATCTTTCCTTGTCGAAGCCCACAATCAAGACTCTTTCCCTGTGTTGTGGGACAAAGTCCTGTCCATCAAATACTCCCGAATAAACGGAATAGTTCAACTCTTCCAAAGAACTCTTTATTACTTTCCAAGTGTTTCCTTTATCATGGCTTTTGAGATTCTTTACATTCTCAAGCATAAATGCCTTGGGTCTTTTCTCTGCGATAATCCTACAGACGTCAAAAAAGAGTGTTCCCTGTGTCTTGTCTGCAAAGCCAGTCGCTCTACCCATGCTGTTCTTCTTTGATACACCAGCAATGGAGAAGGGCTGGCAAGGGAAGCCTGCCACAAGGATATCGTGGTTAGGGATATCCTTTGCATTTATCTTGGTTATGTCACCATATGGGATCTCTCCAAAGTTAGCGTAGTATGTCTTCTGACAGTTCTTGTCCCATTCAGAGGAGAAAACACATCTGCATCCGGCATTTTGGAATGCAATCCTCATTCCACCAATACCTGCAAACAGGTCTATGAAGTCATAGGAATAATTGTTGGTAGAGATACCATTATGTGCCCTATTGATATAAGATATGAGGGCATCTGTTATTACTTTCTGCGTTGACAGTCCCTGCACACTAGCTAGATCGCTGAGTTCTTCAAATAGGCTGTCATCAAAAGTACAATGTATCTGTTTTGACATGTTATCTCCTGGGAATAAATCAGTACTGATTCCTACCTAGAGTATAGGTCGATTTTCATATAACTATCAACAGTATTTCTTGAATATCTCAACTTCCTTCAGTTATCTCATCCAGATCTATATCTTCAAGCGAATTATATAGGCATTTCAGTTTGTCCAAAGTAATCCTGAACTGGTTTCTTGCCTTAGATTCTCCGTTTTCCTTGACTCTAGAACCGGGGTCTAGATAAACACTGCTGTCATAGATTGCTTCAATCAGTTTTATTGGACTTGTTCCCTCGCAAAGCTTCACATTGTTCAAAAAACTGATAATCTGCTTCATACTTGTATTTAACATAGCATGCTTTGTTGTGTTTATTGCACCAATGCGAAAGAATATGTGAGAAAGACCAAGAGGCTAGTATTTCCTCTCCCTCGACAAGAGCTATGGATCCTTCTGAATCAATTATTCTTGAGATGTTCTTCTCATCTCCCATCTCAAAGCCTTCAATGATTAATTTCCTCCCAGTATTCTTGTCAGTGACAGTTGTGTAAGGTCCTGTGAAATACATCCCTCCG
>CAMEXG010000232.1 GCA_945947045.1 uncultured Spirochaetales bacterium
TGCATTCGACAAACTTCTCACAGATAAGTTTTCTTGATGGAGGAAGTGGAGCAATGGAGGTTTTCATAGAATACTCTTCACTGTCCTCCCCGTTCATGACCATTGCACAGAAGACACAGTCTTTTCCCTCTACAGCGATCATTCCATGAGGTGTAGATGAGTTGTAGTAAATGCTGTCACCTTCATGGAGTATTTCTTTGTTGGAACCTACCTGTACCAACAGAGCACCTGAGAGGACCAAGTCGAACTCTTGTCCGGAGTGCTTGGTAAGGTGGATAGGCTGATGCTGTAGCTCGTCAGAGTATTCATATCTTACCCAATATGGTTCAGCAAGCTTATTTTTAAACTTTGGCGCCATATTCATGATGTCGATTCCAGTTTCTTTCGCTGTCTGCTGTCCCATACCCTTTCTTGTCACAGTGTAGGATGTAAGAGTAGAAGAATGTCCTTCAAGAAGATCAGTAATATCGATTCCAAAAGCCAAGGCACATTTATGGATAAATGTGAAAGGAAGATCTACCTCTCCTGTTTCGTAAGCCTTATAGAGAGCGAGACTGACTTCTGTCTTCTCAGCCATTTCAGCTTCGCTAAAACCCATAATCTCCCTCATGTCGCGTATTCTTTCTGCGATTTCCAGGAGTTGGCCTTTTGCTGTCTCTGTCGTCATTTTTACCTCCAAATAAAAAAACCCGTCCCAAAAGAATTTCTGTTAGAATTCTTTGAGACGAGTCTTTCTCTATAGCTAGATTAATACCCGCGGTACCACTCAAATTGCGTTCTCACGCCACTCAGGCTCCATCAAGCCGTATGCATTAACGCAGCAATCACGGGAGGCCTCTACTCGCTTTCGCTTTCTGTCCTCCGGCTCGGAAGTGATAGGTATCAGGCCCCTTCGCAACCGGCTCACACCATACCCGGCTCGCTTTTGCTATCTTACCTGGCCGTCTTCGTCGCAGCCTTTCAAAAATCGTTGAACACTATCTACCACAAAGAGAGAAGAAAGGTCAACACAATAGTAAAATAAAAATAACCAATTCTTCTTAGTGTTATTTACGTAACAAACAAGATTAAAACAAACACGGTGTACTGATTTGCTTCTCAACCATTAAAATAAATATATACAGAAGCAACTATTTCTACAGAGATAAATACTTACAAAGAAAAATAAGGGTGAAGATACTCCCCACCCTCCAGACGGTCAAACAATCATCTTCTTATATCTTTCCATGCATATCTCTCTTTCTTCAGGAGTTGCATTGAAATCATCAAGCATACTCTCGAAAGAGCGATTGTAAAGCTTGGAGAGGGATAGCGCCAACTGATAAGTTTTATCAATACTACCCTCCGATCTTCCTTCGGATATTCCTTCAGATCTTCCTTCAGCCAAAGCAATTACTCTGGCTTCTTCTGCTGCTTTAGCTGCAGCTCTATTAATCGCTTCTTTATAAATTGACACCATGTTATTTCCCTCCTTGTCAAGATTATTATAATTAATATCGAGCCCGATATAAAGATTAACTATCATAAAAGCTTCTTTTGACAATTCCTTATCCTTTATTCCAGGAAAAGCAGCTTCGATTTCATCCATTCCCATATCATTCAGAGCACATGAAATGAAAGTAAATACCGTCTCGAGTTCAGACTTGAAGACATATTTATCTTTGTTGTGGATATAATTGATCACATCAAAAACCAAATGGACCAATTTAATCATATGTGCTTTTATGAATTCCGGATATGGGGCTTTATAGAGCTCAGAAATATCAATGGGATTCTTGTATGCTTTCTTATCCCAATTACATACAATAGTAACGTTTGGAATAAATTCTGAATGCTTAAGACTACTAAGAGAAAGCGAATCGTATAAAAGAACTCTTAATCCCATGTTTTCATCATAAGTAGACTGGTCTTCGATACTGATCTGATACTTACTTCCGTCGTCTTCAGTGACTTTTTTAGCCACATCGCGGAATAATTCTTTCGTGATGATAGTCTTGACTCCGTCTTCCATTGAAAGATCACTTACCACCAATGTCGTATCTACAGAGCTTAACATTTCAGTAGTAATGTTAAGCTTGCCTTCAGATACACCATTAACAAAATCTGCGAATATCTCGGGCTTTCTGAGATATTCCTTGACCAAGTTGTTGTGGATTTTGGGCTTCTTCTCCTTTTCCACATTCGACAATTCCTGCCCGCCGGAAACAGCGGACACCGAGGGTTGCTTGTTTTTTGACATAGAGCCTACCCCCTCCTTTTTCTAATTGGAGAGTAAGACATCTCCTACGAGACATCTCAGGGAGGCATAGGCGTTAGGATTTCAATTTTTTAACTAATCGGCCTAGAGGATCTGCCCCTCGGAATCGATCTAGGCAAAACTTTATATATTCGTGATTCGCCGGTGACGACTTCTCATCACCATAAATAGAATAACAAAAAAGAGAGAAAAAGTCTAGAAAAAAGCAAGATAAATCCTTATTTTCAAAGATTTTAGACAACTTGTATATTA
>CAMEXG010000233.1 GCA_945947045.1 uncultured Spirochaetales bacterium
TGCGGCGGTAGCGTAGTGGTTACGCACCACCTTGCCAAGGTGGGTCACGCGGGTCCGATTCCCGTCCGCCGCTTCTGCTAACTTAGGTTAGCTTTTTTTTTGCTGATTTTTTGACCTCTAAAATAATTACTAGTTTTTTATGTGGCTAAATCGATTGTCTTTAATTGTTCTTTATGGTAATAGAGGATGCATCATTCTTAATTTTTTCCAAGGTGACCGATGCAATTACTTCAGGACAGAATAAAAAAGGAAGGAAAGGTTTTACCGGGCAACATTATCAAAGTTGACGGTTTCTTGAACCATAGGGTTGATACAGCCCTGCTCGCCGCATGTGCAGAGGAGTTTAAACGTATTTTTGACACAAGCAAAGTAACCATGGTACTGACAGCAGAAGCAAGTGGTATCCCTCTCGCAACCATTTGTGCTGAGAAGTTCGGTGTTCCAATGATCTTTGCAAAGAAAGCTAAGAGCGACAACATTGAAAATGGACTCTTCAAAAGTGAAGTCTGGTCTTATACATATAAGAAGAAGTTCACTTTGATTGTAAGTAAAGAGTGGCTCCATGAATCTGATAATGTTCTTATTATCGATGACTTTATGGCAAAGGGAAATGCTGTACAAGGATTGATTGATATTGTTCAGGAAGCAAAATGTGGACTGGAAGGTATTGGAATCGCCATTGAGAAAGGTTTCCAGGGTGGTGGAGATGCTCTTAGGGCGAAGGGGCTCAATTACAAAGCTCTCGCTGTAATTGACGAAGTCATGGAAGACGGAACACTTGTATTCAGAAAGGAAGATCTATGAAGAAAGTTCTGATTCTTGACTTTGGAGGTCAGTATAATCTTCTTATTGCAAGACGAGTAAGGCAGAGTGGCGTTTTTTGCGAAATAAAGAGTTATAAGACTCCTCTTAGAGACGTTGTCTCTTTTGCTCCGGATGCAATTATCTTGACTGGAGGACCTGCTACTGTCTTTGATGAGGGCGCACCTAGAATCGATAAGTCAATCTTCGAGATGGGTATTCCTGTTCTAGGAATCTGTTATGGAATGCAGCTCATGGTTTATTCCTTGGGCGGCGATTGCAGAAAAGCAGAGAAAAGAGAGTATGGTAAGGTTCTTCTTACACATACTGAATCACTCCTTTTCAAAGATATCCCCGATACTTCTGTATGTTGGATGAGCCATGGGGTTGAAGTCGATTCTCTCCCAGAAGGTTTCTCTGTGACGGCAACTAGTGATTATTGTGGCTTCTGCGCCGTTGAAAACAGGGATAAGAAACTCTACGGTGTCCAGTTCCATCCGGAAGTAAACCACACTGAATATGGAACACAGATTCTTGAAAACTTCCTTTTCTCTGTATGTGGTTTCGATAGGGAATGGAAGATGAGCTCTTATGTGGAGACAGCTATTGAAGAGTGCAGAAAGAAAATAGGGGATGGCAGAGTATTACTTGCCCTCTCAGGTGGAGTAGACAGTACTGTCTGTGCCGCTCTTTTGAATAAAGCTGTCGGAGATAGACTCACTTGTATCTTCGTTGATCATGGCCTTTTGAGAAAGAATGAAGGTGATGAAGTCGAAGAGGTTATGAAAAACCAATTCCATGCAGATATTAGAAGAGTAAACGCAGAAGATGAATTTTTATCTGCTCTCAAAGACGTTACAGAGCCTGAGAGGAAAAGGAAGATCATCGGAGAGTTATTTATCCGCACTTTCGAAAAAGAAGCTAAGAAGATCGGTAAAGTGGATTTTCTTGCTCAGGGAACAATATATCCGGATGTAGTTGAAAGTGGACTGGGCGGTGAGAGTGCCGTGATCAAGAGCCATCACAATGTGGGAGGTCTGCCAAGTGTCGTGGACTTCAAAGAGATTGTGGAGCCTTTGAGAATGCTCTTCAAAGATGAAGTAAGAGAACTTGGTCTAGAGTTAGGGCTTCCTGAAAACCTTGTTTGGAGACAGCCTTTCCCAGGGCCGGGCCTTGCTATCAGAGTGATAGGTGAAGTTACAAAAGAGAAGCTGGATATCTTGAGAGACGCTGATGCAATCTTCAGAGAAGAGATGATCAAGAAAGGTATCAAGAATGCTCCTTCCCAGTATTTTGCTGCTCTTACAAATATGAAGAGTGTAGGAGTAATGGGTGACGAAAGAAGTTATGATTATGCAATCGCTCTTAGAGCTGTACAGACTCAAGACTTCATGACAGCTACATGGACTCGTATTGACTGGGAGCTTTTGGATAAGATTTCATCCCGAATAATCGGTGAAGTGAAGCACGTAAATAGAGTGCTTTATGATATCACATCAAAGCCGCCAGCAACGGTAGAGTTCGAGTGATAATTTCTTATTATATAAATAATTATATTTTATGGGCCTTGAATGTTACTTGGCCCATTTTTTCATGCCTATGTGGTTTGATAATGGTAAGGTGAAGTCCTGATATATATTTCTTATACAAAAAAATTCTATAGATAACGTTGGCAGAAATCAGATGGAGACATGATAATGGAATCAGA
>CAMEXG010000234.1 GCA_945947045.1 uncultured Spirochaetales bacterium
TTGCTTTCTCCAGACTTAGATAAGAGGGGGGACTTCTTGGAAAGCCTCTCGGAGGGGCTCAGGGAAGTGTTGCCAAAGGATGTAATCTTGATTCGTTTTGACCTTCCCTGGTTTGATGAGTGTGAAGAGATGGACATAATGTCTATGGAGATTATGATGAACTGGGGGACGGTCAACCATAATATAAGGCAGTCTTTTTCCCCTATGCTTCCTTCCAATACTACCTTTGTGGATCTCTCTCCCAGTCTGGAGGATATAGTGATGAATATGAAGAATAAGACACGATATAATATTCGTCTCAGCCAAAAAAGAGGAGTAGTGGTAAGAGAGGGAAGCGAAGATGATCTTCCTATTTTCCTGTCCCTGTACAAAGAGACGGCAGAACGTAATGGTATAAGGAACCATTCATCGTCTTCATTTTCTTCCCTATTTCATACAGACGAAGATGACGCCGAGGTCAAACTCCTAATAGCAGAAAGGGAAGGAGAGAGCTTGGCAGCCTTGTTCTTGTCTCTCTCAGACGACAGGGCCAGCTACCTCTATGGAGCCTCATCATCTATTGGACGTGAACATATGCCTACATATGCCTTGCAGATGGCTGCTATAAAAGAAGCGAAAAGAAACGGGGCTAGAGAGTATGATATGTTCGGTGTGGCTCCAGAGGGCGAAGAAAACCATCCTCTTTCAGGATTGTCACGGTTTAAACTTGGTTTCGGAGGAAAGAGAGTCAAGAGGATGGGATGTTGGGATTACGCTTTGAAGAAAGAGGAGGCTGAAAGGTTTTTCCTGGAGGAAAGAGGATGGCAGAAATATCACGAGAGATACTAATCTTTACAGCCAGTCATTGATCTTTGTCTATTCGTATCAAGGTGATACCCTAAGACATTAGAGTCCTCTTTCTCCTTTTATGTAGGTGTTCCTTCTTTTTTTAGTGTTGTGTGAATTTCCCAAAGAATAAATAGAGACCAAGAATTGAATTGAAGGCTACTGTAGAAAAAGTGCTAAACCTTTCGAATAGGCCAAAGACTGAAGGCGGCAGAAAAGCCGTGCCAATGGGTCCTAGGACCATAAGAAATAGGGTTACTGCCGACAACAACCCCAAGCTGGCAAGACCTGCCCTTTTACTTGAAAAAGAGAGGATTATGAGAGAAGAGAGGGAAAGGATGACAACTAAGGCTGTCACTATCAGATGCATGATATTCTGCAGGTACATGCCGCTTTCTCCGCTTACCCAAGGAAAAAGAGAGTATCCTATATTGCATATCCACTCCATAGCCATAAAAAGAGCGACTCCTAATCTAAAAGATTTAGGTTTTGATTTAGGGACTGAGACCCAAACAGCTACAATCGACACTAGGCCGCAGGGACCGAAGAGAGCGTTGAGCTGATCAGCTACGGCCTTCGATGGGGCGCCTTCTGCCGAGAGCTCGCTTACAGCCATGGTCATTGAGTTATAACCTGGATAAAAAAATGGAGAAATCACCACCATCATTAGATATGAGAGAAAACTGACGACTCCCAGTATTCCCAGTGTCTCTAGCTTTGATTTTTTCATATTATTCCTTCTTTACTTCGTATAGATTTGCAAATTCATGGATTGTCTTTTCTAATACTCCCTTCGATACTTCCGTTCCAGCCATCTCGTCATCCAGCATCAAAGAGAGTATTGAGTGGATAGATGAAGCAAAGATGAAAGAAGCGTTTTCAATGGAAGGAAAGTGGGCTATTTTCTCAGCTTCCAAGGCATAGAATAGATTTTTTGTTGCAGTGAACATGGTTTCCGTTTCTTCTGTTATTATCTTTGCGGCAATACTAGAGAAGGTCTTTTCACTTTCGATTATGGCATAGAAGTCTTTCATGTCTTTGTCTCTGATAATCAAGTTATAAGAAGAAACCACAGAAGTCAGCACTTCTTTCAGTGTCTTTCCTCTTACTATTTTCCCGTAGTCTACTAATCCTATATGTCTTCTTTCTTTTGCTTTTTCCCTTAGATAGAGATAGAGCTCTTTGATCATGTGGTCTTTGGAAGTGAAGTGACTGTATAGAGTAGATTTTGCAATTCCTGCATTTTCTGCGATTTTCGATAGCGATAGGTTCCTTAGTCCTTCTTTCGATGCCAAGGGAAGTATTGATGATAGTATCTCGTTTTTAGTCATATTAACCTTTTGTTCGGATAATACGACCGATTGTTCGTATAGTCAATTGAAAATTAGAATCAAAGAGAAAAACTAAGGGGAAGGAGAATTATCTCCCTCCTCTTAGATGAAAAAGAGTGATGAGTACCACTAAGACTATGTAGTGAAGAGCATGACGAATTGGATGGCGAGGACAATAAGAAATAAAGAAGGAACAATAAAGGTTACTGGATTACTACTTGACCTAAGGTCTTCTTTCTTTCCCTCCTTCTCCTTTCGTCTTTCGATTTTATTCTTTGCTTCATCCAATACTTTGATCACATAGTCGTAATCCGGGATCTCACTATTCTTATTGTTTTCATTCTCCTCCA